>JAAZGN010000089.1 GCA_012511185.1 Clostridiaceae bacterium | reverse complement strand
GGTCATGGTCAATCCCGATCTGGAGAACCTGAATAAATCTGACCTGGATCTTTTCCTGGCCGGAACAGAAGAAAAGATCTGCATGATCGAAGCCGGGGCCAATGAAGTTTCCGACGAGATGATGCTCGAAGCCATCGAGCAGGGCCATCAGGTAATCGGTGAGGTGTGCAGGCTGATCAAGCGGATGCGCAATGAAATCGGCAAGGAGAAATTCTCCTATGAATCAAAAAAGGCGCCGGCGGACCTGCTCGGCCTTGTAAGTGAGCGCTATTTTGACCGTATGAAAGAAGCCGTCCTATCGGCGGATAAATCCGTGCGGGACCGCGCAGTCTCCGCTTTGGCCGCTGAGATCAAACTATTCATCAATGAGGAGCACGAAGAGCTGGCCGCTTTTACTTCCGAAGTAATCGACGCTTTGGAAAAGCAAGTGGTACGCCACTACCTGCTCAATGAACAAAGGCGTGTCGATGGACGCAGTCTTGAAGACATCAGAGAGCTGAAAGCAGAAATCGACTTGTTCCCGCGCGTTCACGGCTCCGCCTTGTTCTCGCGCGGCCAGACCCAGGTCATGACCATCTGCACTCTTGGCACCGTTGATGACGCGCAGCGTCTGGATGGTGTCGACACGCAGGATAGCAAACGCTACATGCACCAGTACAACTTCCCTGCTTACAGTGTCGGTGAGGCCCGCCCCAACCGCTCGCCCGGCCGGCGTGAAATCGGCCACGGTGCGTTGGCGGAGCGCGCACTGATTCCCGTCCTGCCCAGCCTCGATGAATTCCCCTATACCATCCGTTGCGTAGCGGAAGTGACCATGTCAAACGGGTCAACTTCGCAGGCCTCGGTCTGCTCCAGCTCCCTTGCGCTGATGGCGGCCGGCGTACCGGTCAAAAAGCCTGTTGCAGGGATCTCTTCCGGGCTGATCATCGACCCTGAGGACACGGATCGTTACCTGGTATTTATGGATATCCAGGGCATTGAGGACTTCTTCGGCGACATGGACTTCAAGGTTGCGGGAACACGGGATGGCATTACAGCCGTCCAGGTGGACATCAAAGTGGATGGCCTGACGATTGACATGATCCGCGACGCCTTCGAGCTGACCCGCAAAGGCCGGCTCCGGATTCTGGATCAGGCTATGGATCCCGTTATTGCCCAGGCGAGAACGGAGCTGTCGCCCTACGCACCCAAGATTGATCAAATCGATATCCCCTCCGACAAGATCCGTGACGTGATTGGCACGGGCGGCAAAGTGATCCGCAAGATCGTTGAGCTGACAGGCGCCCAGATCGATGTGGAGGAAGAAGGTTCGCTTGGCCACGTTTATATCGCTTCCACCGATACGGAAGCCAGGAAGAAGGCCATGGAGATCATCCGTGCCATTGTCTTTGATCCCGAGCCGGGCACCGTCTTTGATGGCATTGTCACCCGTTTGATGACCTTCGGCGCTTTCGTTGAGATTGCTCCGGGCAAGGAAGGGCTCGTCCATATTTCGAAAATGTCCTGGCAACGGGTTAACAAGGTTGAGGATGTCCTTTCGGTCGGTGACCATGTCAAAGTTGTTGTCTCTGAAATCGATGACCAGGGAAGGCTGAATCTTTCAATGCGCGACCTGATGAAAAAGCCCGAAGGTTACGTTGAAAGAGAGGAGACACGATCCGGTGGCCGCAGCGACAGACGCCCTGATGGACAACGCGGCGGCAGCAGGAACTACCGTAATAGCGGAGACCGCGGCGGTGACCGTGTAAGCCGTGATGGTTCGCGCGGCTCTTATTCCAGAGGAAATAGCGAACGCCGCGAAAAGCGTGACGGCGAGGATTCCGGCGGCCAAAAGGGAGAACCGCGCAAAGGACGCCATTTCTAAACAGATCGATTGACACGGCTTTCATCCGTTTGCTATGATGAACGCCGTCCGGTGGCGCCCGAGGCGCCACCTGATAGGGGAGTGGCTCAATGGTAGAGCAACGGTCTCCAAAACCGTGGGTTGCGGGTTCGAATCCTGTCTCCCCTGCCAGAAGAGGGCCCCGGCTGACAAGCCGGGGTTCTCCATACAAGATCGGGGTGTAGCTCAGGTGGCTAGAGTGCTTGCTTGGGGTGCAAGAGGTCGCAAGTTCAAGTCTTGTCACTCCGACCATGTGAAAGGGACTGCTTCGCTGGAAGCAGTCCCTTTTTGCCGGGCTGTATCCCCGGACCCTCATGTATAATCAAGGCATGAATGTTCAAACAAATAAGGAACAATCACTTACGAAGGTCACCATCCACACGGACGGCGCCTGTTCAGGCAATCCGGGTCCAGGCGGCTGGGCCGCCATTGTCCGCGCCATGGATGTTGAAAAAGAAATTTCTGGCTACGAGCCCGGCACGACCAACAACCGCATGGAGCTTACTGCGGCGCTCAAGGCACTGCAATCGCTCAAGAGGCCCTGCCGCGTCGATCTGTTCAGTGACAGCGCCTATCTCGTTTCTGCTTTCAATGAACGATGGATTGAAAATTGGCGGCAGCGGGGATGGAGAAATGCTGCCAAAATGCCTGTCGCCAACCAGGATTTATGGAAGGCGCTCTGGGAGGAACACCTGCGTCATGACATCAGCTGGCACAAGGTCAAAGGCCATTCCGACAATGAATACAACAACCGCTGTGATAAAATGGCGGTCAATGAAATACTTCGAAATGCGACACGGAACTGAAGTGGAGGTTTAAGCAGGATGGGTCAAGGGCAGGACAAAAACCGTTGGAAGCGCATACCTGACGTCCGCACGCCCCGCGCTTTACCTGAAGATCCAAAGCCAGGCACAGAAAGAGGAAGGCGGCCTTGCTGCGCAGCTGAGCCGCTTTTGTCGGAGGAAGTCCTTAGCGTTGATCCGCGCTTTATCGGGCGGATCTTTTCAGTGGAAGTGCAAGAGGTCCAATTACCTGACGGACGGCGTACGACCCGCGAGGTAGTCAGGCACCCCGGCGGCTCCTGTGTGGTCGCCCTTGATGAGACCGGATCCATCTACCTCGTTCATCAGTACCGGGTGGGCACCGGCGGCCCGTCGCGTGAGATCCCCGCAGGCAAGCTGGATCCGTCAGAAGATGCCTTGACCTGCGCGCGCAGGGAATTGGCTGAAGAGACCGGCTTAACTGCTGACCGATGGGATCTTCTGATTCGATTTTATCCCTCGCCGGGCTACACGGATGAAGTCATTCATATCTATCTGGCCCGCGAATTGATGAAAGGTCCGGCCAGCCCGGATGAAGGCGAATATATCTCCTGCGAACGTATTCACCTCGAAACGGCGCTTGACGATATTAGGAACGGTATCCTGACTGATGGGAAAACATGTCTGGGCATTCTCCTGACTGCCCTTACCATAGGCCTCTTGAGGTAGCAAATACCATGCCGGAATCAAAAGGACAAACGGACAAGATGCTGACAAGACGCCAGCAACGGGATATTTTAGGGACCTTGTTTCTGGCTCTGTCCCTGCTCATGGCCTTTGCCCTATACGCGCCGGCAACCTGGACAGGCTGGCTCGGCCGTGCGCTCTCTACCGTTAATTCCAGCCTGTTCGGTACACCGGCTCTTATCCTGCCGGTCATTCTTTTCATTTTCTCCCTTATGTTTTTTCTCCAGCACCTGGCCGCCGTTACGGCAAAGCAGGCGGGCGCGCTCTTTTTAATCTACCTGGTCGCCACGTCACTGATTTCGCTCTTCGTACTACCCTATGAGCAGCTTGTGGCTGTGATCGGACCTGTGGATCCTGGTGAAATCGCCGGATTGCGCCTTATCCGTGAACTTTGGTACTTTGGCCGTTTCCCCCAGTCCATCCAGACGGGTAACCACTGGAGCGGTGGCCTGGCAGGCGGACTAATTGCCAATTCCCTGGAACGTGTTGCGGGGCTGACAGGCGCCCTGATTATCCTCTTTACCCTCCTCATCACGGTTCTCGTCTCCGCCTTTGGCCTGTCACCCTCCCGGATGGCCGGCTGGCCCTCTTTAATACGCGATGAGCTTCCCGGTTCCCCTGCTGAAACGGATGAAGAAGAAGGGGAAGAGCTTCAGGAGGAGGAAGTTCGGCAGGGTCTTTTTTCCAGATTTTTCAAGCGCAGGCCGCCGGTTGACAGAGGGGAGGAAGATGGATCTCCTGTTGAGTCGCCTCTTCCTGAAGCTTCGGGGCCTGTCGGCTGGAGTACCCTTTATCCGCCCGCTGAGACTGAGACAGGACATGAAAACGGGAAAATCCAGTTTCATAAACCGCCTCCCGGATACCGATCAGTTGACGGGGAGGGCAAGCCACGCATGCCGTTACAAGGTGTTCCTTACCTCTTTACCCCTCCATCGGCGGCTTCTGCTCCTGCGTCACTTGACCCGCAACTGGTGACCCGGGAACGCATAGCCCCCCAGGGAGTGACCATGAGGCCCCCTGAATTCCTGAAGACAGCCGATCCTTCAGGAACCGGTCGGAGAAAGCCGGTTAAACGCTACCGCTCTGAACAGCTGAGTGTCTTATCGGAGTACCGGCCGCCCCCCCTCACACTCCTGAAAGAGGACAGCGGAATGAAAAAGACACCGCAGGAGATCCGGGAGATCCGCGAACTGGGACGCAAGCTTGAGGAAACCCTGGACAATTTCGGTGTCGACGCCCACATCGTCAATTACACAACCGGTCCCACCATCACGCGTTTCGAATTGGCGCCGGGACCGGGGATCAAGGTGAGCAGAATCGTCAACCTTTCAGATGACATTGCACTCAGCCTTGCGGCGATGGGCGTCCGAATCGAGGCACCGATCCCGGGCAAGGCAGCCATCGGAATTGAGATTCCCAACAAAAAAATGAGTCCGGTCCTCCTGAGAAGCCTGCTTGAGTCAAAGGAGTTCAAGCAAGCGCGCGGCCCTCTTGTCGCAGCCCTCGGCCGCGATGTGGGCGGTGAGGCCATCCTGTGTGATTTGGGAAAGATGCCCCATCTTTTAATCGCGGGGGCAACCGGTTCAGGCAAATCGGTATGCATCAATTCCATTCTTGTCAGCATTCTTTACCGCTCGTCTCCCCGAGACGTCCGTATGTTGATGATTGATCCCAAGATCGTGGAGCTCAATGTCTACAACGGGATTCCTCATCTGCTTCAACCCGTGGTGACCAACCCCGAAAAAGCCTACGGTGTGCTTAACTACGCCTGTGCGGAGATGGAAAGGCGCTACCGTCTTTTCGCGGACAAAAAAGTGCGCGATATTGCCTCTTACAACGATGCCGTACGTCGTAGCAGAAAGGCGGATGACCAGGAAGAGGCCATTCCCCATATTCTGATCGTGATTGATGAACTGGCTGACCTGATGGCTATTACCCAGCACCAGGTTGAAAGTGCCATATCAAGATTGATGGCAAAAGCAAGGGCGGTCGGCATCCACGTCATTATCGCGACACAACGCCCTTCAGTTGATGTCATTACCGGCGTCATCAAGGCCAACATCCCCTCGCGGATTGCCTTTGCCGTCGCCTCCCAGGTCGATTCACGGACCATCATCGATTCAGGTGGAGCCGAGAAATTATTGGGAAGGGGAGACATGCTCTACTTTCCGCTCGGTTCGATCAAGGCGGTCAGGGGACAGGGAGCCTTCGTCAGCAACAGGGAAGTCGAACGCATTCTGTCCTACATCAAGAGCTATTATCCGGAAG
>JAAZGN010000012.1 GCA_012511185.1 Clostridiaceae bacterium | reverse complement strand
GGACTGAATATAGGCATTGATTTGGGAACGGCAACCGTTCTTATTTATGTGGAGGGTCGCGGAGTTGTCCTGCGTGAACCTTCGGTTGTGGCAGTGAATACCCGCACCGGGCGGGTACTGGCCGTCGGTGAGCGCGCCAGCCTCATGCTGGGTCGTACGCCGGATATTGTGAAAGCGGTCAGGCCACTGCGTGAGGGTGTCATCTCTGACTTTCAGGTGACAGAGATCATGTTGAAAGAATTCATCGGGCGCGTTAATACGGGTTTTCTGGGTCGCTATTTCAAGCCGACCATCGTTGTATCGGTTCCAGGGGTCATTACTCCCGTGGAGCAGCAAGCGGTTGAAGACGCCTGCCGCCACGCGGGTGCGCGTGAAGTTTTTCTGATTCGTGAACCGATCGCTTCAGCGATCGGAGCGGGGATTGACATCACCCAGACTTCGGGATGCATGATCATCGACATCGGCGGAGGGACAGCCGACATCGCGATAATCTAGCTTTGCCGGCCTGTAGTCGATGCATCCACCAAGGTTGCCGGCGACAAGTTTGACGAAGCCATAGTCCGCTATATCCGACGCAGGCACAATGTCCTGATTGGGGAACAGACTGCGGAGGAGTTGAAGATTAATATCGGTTGCGCCTATCCGCGTGAAGAAGAGCTGACCATGGAGGTGCGGGGCCGCAACATTGTGACCGGGATGCCAGCCATCTTGACCATCAGCTCAACCGAAATGCTTGAGGCGCTGGAAGAGCCGGTCAGCCTGATTTTTGAGGCAATACACTCCGTCCTTGAACAAACCCCCCCGGAGCTGATGGCTGACTTGAGCCAGCGCGGGATCGTCATGACGGGCGGGGGGTCGCTGCTCTACGCTCTGGACAGAATGCTTGCCACGCGCGTCGGCATTGAAGTTATTGTAGCGGAGGATCCCATTTCCTGCGTTGCGATCGGTACAGGAATCGCACTCAATATCATGGATCGCTTCGCCGACATCGCAGGTCTGTGATTGGCTGCGAGAGTTGACGGGTAAGTGAGACTTGTTTATACTGGCGCTGATCCCCCTTGTAATCTTTTGAAGTAAGATGCGTACTGCGGTTCAAGCTTCGGGGAATTGCGACTGAGATCCATTTTGAGTTTCCCCCGGTGTAAGTAATTGAGAAATTAATAACGCCCGGTGCGGATCTCTTGTTTAGCGGAATGGCTCCTTTATGATAAAAAATACGTTCAATAAACAAACACTTAAGAAGAGGAAAATTTATGGCATTACCTGATTTTCGTGGGAAAACCAAAAAAGATCTCTCAGCCATTGCCCACATCTCGGGCTTGTTGACGGCATCGGATACGAGCAGGATGACCAAGCAGCAGCTGATCGATTTTTTGACACGCATGGCGGAGGAATCCGAACTGACGGTTGTCGAAGATGCCGGTCCTGCCGAAGCGGAAAAAGCAGGCGAGGAAATAGCAAGGACGGAGCCTGCGCCGGCTACAAGCGAATTAAGAGCCGGTGACCTGAAATCAGGTCCGGCTCCCAAGAAAACACCTGCACGAAAATCCACAAAAGTGACACCGAAGAAGAAAACGGCTTTGCCCCCCAGGGCAGAAGGGGAGGATTCTGTGCCCTCAGATGCACTCCATCTCGAAGAGATGGCCATGAATGGGGAGGGGACGCCGGAGGAGGGCGGGCCCGAAAAGCAAGCGGAACAACAGGAGCTGATGACCGGCGTTCTGGAGATCATGCCGGAAGGCTACGGCTTCCTGCGCATTGAAAACTACATTCAAAGC
>JAAZGN010000088.1 GCA_012511185.1 Clostridiaceae bacterium | reverse complement strand
TTCCGAAGGCGATTCCGCGTGGAAGGAGCCGGAATTCTCCCAGTCCTTATAGATGGAAGCTTCCTCCCTGCCAGGTTCAAATGATTTTGGAATCTGTTCGATCTTTTTCATGCCTTACAGCCTTTCTCTACTCCTCTTCGGGTCTGTAGGGGAAATTTACCCGGATAAGAACAAGGCTACCCTTACCGCCCCGATCAATCAACCGGAAAGCCAGGCGGGTTACCCTGCTCATGTCAATGGCAAGCTTTTCCTTGTCCCACACAAGTGTCTGCTGCCTGAACGCGTCTTCGACGGTGGCGGGGGGAGACTCAAAGACGACGCCGTTCGCGTCCTCCAACAGAAGCTGAATCGTCTTGCTTTGATGATCCGGATTGAGCAAGGTGAGCTCAACTGCCCTGTATACGGATAGATCAAGCGGTGGATAGGCAGACGCGTGCGAAACGGCGGCATCGATGACAAGGGGCCGGTCGCCAGCATTCCAGTAGTCAAGCCTCAGATCTGCACTTCCGTAACCTTGGACCTCTTCGGTCAGATGAAGCTTTCCCCTGCCGCTTGTGATGTCCCATAGCGGGTTGACACCGGGCCAATCTTTCTTCTTTGATCGCAAAGAGTCCCGGAAAAGCGGCTGTTTCCAAGTAAAGTCGGTCAGTCTGTCACAATCGGCCCAGGCCATGGGCGTCAGATATGAGGATGGCTCCAGATCAAAACGAAAGGGCAAAACAGGGATTCCGTCCGCTCCGAAGAGGTTGGCTTCACTGTTAAAGGCGGAAAAAGCGTAAGTCAAAGACAGCGGGTCCTCGATCATGTCATGCCAGACAAGGACGCGTACACCATATAGGACGCGCGCTTCCGCTTTGACAAATACCCGGCTCTCATCACAAATAGTAAATCCTTTCAAGACGCTGTCACCCTGGCGCAGTTGCAGGCCGTGACCCTTGACTGCCGGGGGGGACAGATCGATCATCCACTTGTTGCCAACGCGCTCCATTGATACAGGCTGTGGTGCGCTTGAGGGCAAATCATCGCCCTGGATCAGGCCCCGGGCAATGATCGACATTCTGCGGCCGATTTCCCGTTTGGCATAAGGAGTCAGGGCAGCGCAATAATAATCCTGATCCAGAAATGCCGGCGAAAGATCATAAACCGTAACCAGGCCGGCCCTGGCAGGCACCCGATGACAGGCGTGGGCAAGCATTTCGTTAAAAGCGGCAAGTCCGAATGCATTCAGTCCGTTGTAGAGATAGGGCGGAAGCTGGGATACGACCAGAAGCAATTTCCCGTCTACGGGCTCAAACATTTCGTTGAACATATCGACAAGGTGGCGAAAAGCGCGCAGGTAATACTCAGGACTGTCCGCATCGCTTTCCCCCTGCATCCAAAGGATCCCCCGGACTGACAGGCCGACAAAGGGGGCTACCTTGTGATTGAAAATGGCGGCAGGTTGATTTCGCGGCAAAAAGACGCGTTCCAGGGGAACGACATCCTGAACAACACTTGCTTTACGGATGGTTGCCCGCGGAATAACGACAGGTGCAGGCGCCAGGCGGTCCGGCCTCCTGCCATCGAGCAGGGCCACGATCTGTGGCTTGGGGAAGGAAGACAGGGACTGGCTTCTCTCATCCCTATCCGCCCTGCTACTTTCAACTTCGTCGCTGTTCCAGTTCTCCTTATCGCGGTAAAGCCGCACTTCCCTCACGTGGTTTTTCGTAATGGGATCCGATTCAATGATTTCGCGCGGCAACCAGGCATGGATATAGGTGCCGGGACAGGCGGCATTGATGACACCCACAGGTGTATCTATTTCGTAGTGGAGCTCCCGCGCGAATGTAAAAGCAATTGCTGAGATCTCTTCCATCAAATAGCCTTGGTCGCCACGATGCCACACCCCCCCTTGCGCCTCCCCCAAAGGCGTATAACTGTACACCGGGACTTTTTCCGAGAGGCCGTCCGTGTTCATCTGGAAGAAGCGGATTGAGGTCAGGTTGACACAATCAGGCAACAGCTCCTCCGCGTCCGACATGCTTACAGTCTGCGCCATGTTGTCCTGTCCCGCCGCGAACCAGACTTCGCCGACAAGAATATCGTCGACGATCACCGCTTCAGCACCTGACCGCACGGTCAGGCGGTAGGAATCATAGGAAGCCTTCAATGGAGGAAGGCGGAATTCAAAGTAACCGTCCCGGTCGGCTTTTTCCTCTTCGAAATGGATAAGGCCGTACTGCGTCCTGGTCCTGGAGGCCTGACGGGTTTCAGCCGGAAACCTCTCCAGTTCAACCGTGACATTCATTTCGCTTTTGGTGAAACCGAAAAGTCTTGTTACCGTCTTCTGCTGGAGAACCATTCCGGTTCCAAATACGGTTGCCAGACGCAAAGCAGGCATCCTCAAACTCCATTCAATCGAAAGCTCATCATCATTCAGACAATTATACCCTGTCGGGCCGTATCGCCGTCAAGGAAAACAGAGAGCCGCACAACTCTGGCGCCCTGAGCCGCCTCACGGCTCAATCCGCCGTAAAGGACGAGCGCGTCCAGGAGCAGATCAAGGCGGAGATGGCCGGTGCTTCCCGCCCCTGCGGTCAAGAAGACCTTGCCTTCCCCGCCCTCCTCAAATGAGAGTATCCGGGGCGCTAAATCAACGACAAGCTTCTTCTTTTTTTGCTGCCGCACCACCTCCACCGGGCCGCTGCCACCAAAAGCTTTCCGGAAGGCCGTCCCGACCCCCCCGGCCTCCAGTCTGTAGCGGGCAGCCGTCACCTGTGCCATCAGGCTTCGGCTCCCTGGTTCCCTTTCATGCCAGTCCACGACCTTGACTCCGGCCGGAAAAGAATGATTGAGGCGAATCAGCGCCTGGTCCGGATCAAAGACCTGGCCGCGCAAGGCCAGGGTCACTTCCAGCGGATCGCGCCTTGTCTCGATTCCCACGCCGACAGGCAGGCCGAAAACGATTTCAGGCCTGGGATTGAAGGCATCTTCCGTCCAGGACAGGGGCCAGTCCGCGCGGCTCAGTGAGCGCTCGAACAAACGCATCATGTCCAGATGCGCAAGCCAGGCCACCGCATCCCTGCGTTCATAGAAGAGCATGATCCGCTGCTTATCCGTCATGCTGGAACCCTCCACCCGGGCAAAGACCTGCCTGATAGTCCTGGCAACCGCAAACCGAACAGCGGTCGTAACAGGAGGGTGTTGCCTCCCCCCTGCCCGATTTCTCCCATTCCCCGCGCAAAAACTCCTTGGTAACACCGACATCGAGGTGATCCCAGGGAAAGATTTCCTCCGGCGGCCGGCCGCGGGTGTAGAAGGATGCCCCGCCCGGGATCAATTCCAGTGCCGCCTGCCATCGGCTGGCATTGAAATGTTCGTGCCAGGCGTCCAGATAGGAACCAGCTTCCCAGGCATGATGGATGACAGTGGCAAGCCTTCTGTCACCTCTTGAGAGGACTGCTTCAAGTTCTGCGCTTTCGAAGGTATTCCAGCTGAAGGAGACCCTGCGGTCCCGAAGACCGGAAGCAAGCTGCTCCTGCTTGGCGTCCATCTGGTCAACCGTGATCTGCTGTGACCATTGGAAAGGCGTAAAGGGCTTGGGGATAAAAAAAGAGCTGCTGACTGTGACCCTGAGCCGTTTGGACCGGCTTTCCCCAGACAGGTCATCCCACAGGGCGATCAGCTTACGGACCAAGCCGATGATGCCGTCGACATCCTGGTCGGTCTCCGTCGGCAATCCCAGCATGAAGTAAAGCTTCAACCGGTCCCAGCCATTGAGGAAAGCTGTTCTGGCCGCGTCCATCATATCCTCTTCCGAGATATTTTTATTGATCACGTCGCGCAATCTTTGAGTTCCGGCCTCCGGCGCGAAGGTCAGGCCGGCCCGCCGGGTTCTGGCAATTTCCTTTGCGAGCTCAAAGTCAAAAGCGTCCAGCCTCAAGGATGGAAGCGACAAATTGATGTGGCGCGGTTCGGTCATGGGCAGGAGGGCACGCACCAGACTCTCAAGCTTGCTGTAATCGGGCGTCGATAAGGAAAGGAGTCCCATCTCCTCATAACCGGTGTTGCGGATCAAATGACCTGCTGTTTCCACCAAGGTGTCCCGGTCGCGTTCGCGAAGGGGTCGGTAAGTGAAGCCCGCCTGACAAAAGCGGCATCCGCGGGCGCATCCGCGCAAGACTTCCATGACCATGCGGTCGTGGACAAGCTCGACATTGGGGACCACCGGCTGGAACGGTACAGCCGCCTGGTTCAGGTCGGTGACCAGTCTCTTCTTGATCCTGTGGGGTGCCGCAGCGTGCACCGGGGCGATTCGCCCGATCCTGCCATCCTCCAAGTATTCCACCTCGTAAAATGAGGGGATGTAGACACCGGTTATTCCGGCGATTGAAACCAAAAATTCCTGCCTGGTCAACCTCTCCCTTTTCTTTTCTTTGAGGGCTTCAACGATTTCCGGCAAGGCTTCTTCGCCTTCACCCAGCAGGATCGCGTCGAAAAAAGGAGCCATGGGTTCGAGATTGCAGGCAATGGGGCCGCCTGCGATCACGAATGGATCTTCCTGGCTGCGCCGTGAGGAAAAGAGGGGGATCCCGCCCAGGTTCAGCATCTCCAAAACCGTCGTATAGGCAAGTTCATAGTGAAGCGACATGCCGACCATATCAAAATCCGCCAGTGCGGTCCCCGATTCAAGGGAAGTCAGGGGCAGCTTGTTCTCC
>JAAZGN010000087.1 GCA_012511185.1 Clostridiaceae bacterium | reverse complement strand
GATCCCGTGCGGCTCCCCCTGTTCGTGGATGACTCCGTTATACATAAAGAAAACCGCTGTGCTCACATCCCTGGCAAAAGCCATCTCGTGGGTCACTACCAGCATGGTGACGTCCTCTTGCGCCAGATCATGCATGACCGTCAGGATCCCGCCTACTGCCTCGGGGTCCAGAGCTGAGGTCGGTTCATCGAAAAGCAGGATATCCGGATCCATAGCCAGAGCCCGGGCAATGGCCACCCGCTGTTGTTGACCTCCCGAGAGCTGTCTTGGCCTGGCTTTGACATAAGGGGCCATGCCAACCTTGTCCAGGTAGTCCAGGGCCCGAAAGCGGGCTTCCTTCCTGGTTCGCTTTAAAACTTTGATCTGACCGACCATGCAATTGTCCAGGACTGTCATGTTGTGGAAGAGGTTAAAGGATTGAAAAACCATGCCCACCCGGGATCGGTAATGGTTGATCTTGTTTTGCCTTGTGAGTACCTGCTGGTGCCGGTAGACAATTTCGCCCGATGTGGGCATCTCAAGCAGGTTGATGCAGCGGAGCAATGTTGACTTGCCCGAGCCCGAGGCTCCGATAATGCTGATGACATCGTTCTCGTAAACATCAAAACTGACACCGGTCAGTACCTTGTTATTGCCGAAAGACTTGGTCAGTTCCCGGATCTTCATTACGGGTTCGTGGCGTGTTCGTATTGGCATGGCTTGTTTCCTCTTAATCGGGGAGCTTGGGGTGCCGCTGGATATCCGCTGGCGTGACCAGCGTGTCCCGGACCATCAAGTCATAACTGCTCTTGCCATCCATAAGCCGTTCAACCCACCGAAGTAAAAGGGAGGCGATCAGAGTCAGGGACAGGTAGCCGGTCATCTCGACGATCGCGGAGGGAAAATAAAGGTAGCTGGCGCCTGTTGCGGCCCGATGGGCAGCAAAGAAGTCCGGAAAACCGATGATGAACATAACAGAGGTATCCTTGATATTGATGATGAAATTATTGCCGATCTGGGGCATGATGTTGCGAAGTGCCTGGGGAAGGATCACCGAGATCATGCTCTGGTAATGGTTCATGCCCACGGCTTTGGCGCCTTCCCTTTGCCCGGGGTCGACAGAGAGGATGCCTCCCCTGACTGACTCCGTCATGTAGGCTCCGGTATTAATGGAAACCACCAGAATGGAAGCCAGCCAAACACTGGTAAACTTGACGGCGTTGTTGGTGACATAGGGCAGGCCGTAATAGAAGAAGACCGCCTGCAGCACCATGGGTGTTCCCCGGAAGACTTCGACGTAGAGGCGGATCACTCCCCTGACCAGGGTCAGGGTAAACCGGTTGACCGGGTGAGACTTCGGGGATGTGGGAATGGTGTTCAGCACGCCGCAGGCAAAACCGATCAGGCACCCCATGGCCGTTGCCACCAGCGCCAGGATCAGGGTCGACTGGATGCCCTTGAGATAAGAGTCGCCATAGCGCTCCCATAACTTGCCCATGTCGATCAGGAGTTGCGTTCCCTTGCCCATTTAAATGGCCTCGCTTCTAAAAAGAGTGGAATACGCCAGACGGGCGCACTCCACCTCATTGATCAATCCACGCTCAAAGGCTGGATGGAAATAGCCGACTGCATCAGGCGGTTGAAGTCATCCTCCGTCAGGGTATCAAGCACTGCGTCGACGGCCCTCTTGAGGAATTGGTTGCCTTTCATGACCGAGATACCGATGCTGACGTTTTCGGCCCTGATCTGGTCGGAAAACTGAAAATCACCGGGAGTCCCTGAAAAATCCAGAATGATCATGTCGGGATAGGCGGCCACCGCTCCCTGGGCTGTGGGCAGATCGGTGCAGACAAAGTCGGCCATTCCGGTCTCAAGGGCCATCAGCATAGCGGGAGCATCGGCCGATGCCGGCTGCATCAACGCACCCGCGATTTGGGGCAGGCACTGATCGTACCAGATGGTGGCCAGCTGGGCCGTACAGCTACCTCCCGCGAGATCGCTCAAGCCTTTGGCACGGGCGAAAGGGCTGTCTTTTTTGGTCAGACAAACCATGGTGG
>JAAZGN010000086.1 GCA_012511185.1 Clostridiaceae bacterium | reverse complement strand
GAGAGCGTCCACATCCCAGTACTAATAGGACGGACCGGCCTTCACGATCTGGTTTACAACGACTTTTACATCGGTGAAGACGCGGACGTCACCATCGTGGCCGGCTGTGCCATCCACAACCCGGGTTCCGACGACAGTTCCCACGACGGCATTCACAGGTCCTTTTTAGGTGAAAACGCCCGGGTCAAATACGTCGAGAAACACTACGGGGAAGGGGAGGGCAAGCGGATCCTCAACCCGACCACAGTGATTGAGCTGGCAGCTGGCAGCTACATGGAAATGGACAGTGTTCAGATCCAGGGAGTCGATTCCACCGTACGGGACACCCGGGCGGTCGTCGGCACCGGCGCCACCCTGATCGTCAGTGAAAAGATCATGACTGAAGGGGAGCAAAAAGCTGAAACCATTTTTGACGTCGATCTGGACGGGGAGGACTCCCGGACCCACCTAATTTCCCGGTCCGTGGTCCGTGGCAATTCCCATCAGAAGTTCGTCTCAAAGATGACCGGCAACAATAAAAGCCGGGGCCACTCGGAATGCGACGCCATCCTGATGGACCAGGGCAGGGCTGTCGCCATCCCGGAGGTAACCGCCAATCATTTGGAGTCCGAGCTCATCCATGAGGCCGTCATCGGCAAAATCGCAGGTGAACAGTTAACCAAGCTCATGACCCTGGGCCTCAGCGAAAAGGAAGCTGAAGCCCAGATCATCAGCGGCTTTATGAAATAAGCCTAGACCACCGAATACTCAAAAAAGAGCTCGCCGCGCTCAAAGCGGCCAATGTCCAAATCCGACACATCAATGGTCAGGGGCCGGTCCAGGATCATCTCCGTGATCAGCTGGCCCGTAGCCGGGGCCAGCATGAAGCCATGACCGGAAAAGCCCAAAGCCAGATACAGGCCCTCCACTCCCGGCACCGGTCCGTAGATGGGCTGGGCGTCCTCCGTATTGCAGTAATGGCCCGCCCACTGGCGCAGGATTTTGGCTGAGCGCAGGTAGGGAAGCAATTTACCGCAGGTTTTTGTCATCTCCTCCATGAAGCGCCAGCCCGGCGTGACGCGCAGATCACGCGGCTCCGAGTTGTCACTCCGCCCCATGATAATGGACCCGTGCGGCACCTGCTGGATGTAGATGTTATAGGAAAAACCCATGACCATAGGTTTCAAAACAGGTTCCAGGGGTTCTGTGACCAGGATCTGGTGGCGCTGGACGAAAATCGGGATATCGACGCCGGCCATGGCGCCAATGCCCTTGGACCAGCCACCGGCCGCATTGACGACGATCGGGGTGGCGATCCGGCCCCGGCTGGTCTCAACGGCCTGGATGCTGCCCTTGTCCAGCTCAATGCCGGTGACTTCCGTATGCTTGAAGATCCTGACCCCCAGCCTTTCAGCTGCCTGCGCGTAAGCCTCCGTCGTATGAAAGGGATTCAAGTGGCCGTCGCGGTGGCAGAAAGTGGCCGCCAGGAACTGGGAGGTATCGATGTGGGGGACGATCATCCTCGCCTCATCCGGGGTCAAGTACTTGGAGTCAATTCCCAGACTGTTCTGAAGAGCCACATTCTTTTTAAACTGTTCAGCCTCTTTTTCGTTGGCCGCAACAATCAGGTAGCCGGACTGATCAAATTCAATGTCGCGCTCGTATTCCAGGATCTCGTTGGCTTTCTCGAAAAACTCAATGGAAAACAAAGCCAGCTGACAATTGCGTTTGGCGCCCCACTGCATGCGCACTCCGGCACCACAGCGCCCTGTCGAGCCGTTGCTCAGGGTATCTTTTTCCAGGACGACAATGTCCTTGACGCCTTCTTTGGCCAAATTCCAGGCGATGGCACAGCCGGAGACACCGCCTCCGACAATGACAACCGAAGCAGTTTTAGGTAAGGACATCGGACTCCTCCTCCATGAAAAAAGAAATGGGCAGTGGCTTGACGGGTGGCCGGTGGGCCGAAGGTTCGACGTCTTCAACCGGGACACCGGTTATGCGGGCGATCAGGTCGGCGATCAGGGGACCGCAGGTCCTGGCCTGGCAGGGTCCCATGCCGGCCCGGCTGATGCGCTTGATCTCATCGACTGTCGTGTAGCCCTCTTCCACCAGCTTGCGGACATCGCCGATGGTGATGCCTTCACAGCGGCAGATCAGGGTGGCTTCCGAAAGAGATTGTTTATCTTCTCTCTCTTTTTCACTTGTCATAAGGGGCTGGCTGACGGCAAGTTGCTTATCTTGTTGAAAAAAACGGATCTGATGGACGAGATCAAGGGGAACAGACAAAGTGACCAGGGGCGTGCCCTTCTTCTTGACACCTGATACCCGCGTGACCGTCGCGTCCGTCACATGATTGCCGGCCCGGTCGACTGCGCTTACCGTGTCGCCTTTTGCGGGCAGGGGTACAAACTCGTAAGGGATGGAAATCGCGGCCCTGCCGTCACCTATCGATTCGTCGACGATGAAGATGGCAAGACCCGGACAGACGCCGGCGCAGATACCACAGCCTGTACAAAGGTCGGGGACCAGCTCCGGCAGATCATTTATATCCCCCATGGGCAGGATGGCACCAAAGGGGCAGGAGATGGTGCAGGGGTTGCAGGGGATCTCCTGGAAACATTCGATTATGGCATAAGGTCCCCTGGCTCTCCGCCCGGGAGATGGCAGGACGGATTCCAGCAGGTCATCCGTGACGATTCCTGTTTCATACAGCATGGTTCACCTCCCGGCTACTCTCTTGGTTCAGCGTAAGTTTGACGCCCTGGCGGATCTTTTCACCCACTGGACCCGCGCGAAGCTGCCTGAGCTGTTCCAGGCAGTCCTGGCGCTCCTCCTGGTGGCTTTCAGTCATGAAGCCGAGGGAAGCGGCCGCTTCAAGCCCTGCCAGATGACCCTCGACCATGGCCGCGCTGGCCTCCTCAATGCCGGTCAGGTCACCGGCTATGTAAAGACCGGGTACCGTGGTCTCCAGATACTCATTTCGAACCGGGACATGACCGCCCAGTTCCTTGACATAAAGCATGTCACAGCCCGCCTGCCATAAAAGCTCGGCCAAAGGGGAGAGTCCGACCGCGATGCAGATGACGTCGCAGGGGATGGTTTGCTCCGTACCGGCAATGACATTCCAGAAGGGATCGACTTTGGCAATGACGGCCGACTCAACCGCGTCAGTCCCGTCAGCTCTTACAATGGTGTGGGAGGTCAGGATGGGAACACCTGCCCGCCTGATCTTGCTGGCGTGGACCATGTAGCCGCCGATGGTGGGCAGGCCCTCTGCGATGGCAGCGACCTCGACGCCAGCCTGCAGGAGCTGGTAGCTGACGATCAAGCCGATGTTGCCGGCCCCGATCATGAGGACCCGTTTCCCCGGTTTCACCCCGTGGACATTCATCATGGTCTGGACGGCCCCTGCCCCGTAGATTCCGGGCAGGTCATTGTTTGGAAAAGATAAGTATTTCTCCGAGGCGCCCGTGGCCGCGATGATTTTTTTCGGCTTGACCTTCTTGTAACGGCCCTGGTGCTCTATGGTCAGGACCCCATCTTCGTAAAGGCCGATGGCCGTGGCCCCGGTCCAAACCTGGGCCCGGTCCGACAAGCCGGCCAGTTTTTCGCTTAAAATATCCGCGATCTCGATGCCGCGCACCGAGGCGTGCTGTTTTTCCGAGCCGAAGAATTTATGGGTCTGTTTGACCAGCTGGCCGCCCAGGTGGCCGTCCCTTTCAAGCAACAAGATGGTGGCGCCGGTTTCTGCCGCCGTGACGGCAGCCATGAGGCCGGCGGGTCCTCCGCCGATGACGGCGATATCCGGTTCATAAAACATCCGGCATCCCCCGATCTGTTTGTGTTTCCACTACCATGCCCGCCCGCAGGAGTTCGGTGCAGGTTCGCACATTGGCCTTGCCGTCCACGATCATGAGGCAGGAGGAGCAGTTGCCGATGGCGCAGTAGTAGCCTCGCGGACGTCCTGTTTTGAAATGGTAGCCCAAGACCTTGATGCCGTTGGCGTGAAGGGCCGAGGCAATGGTGTCACCCTCCCGGCCGGTCATGGCCTGGCCGTCGAAGGTGAAAGTGAGGGGCTCCCTGTCGCCGAAGTCAAGGATGGGGTGTGATTCAATGCGAAGATGGAATTGAGATTCTGCCATTTATGCCTCCTCCATGTAGGGGTAGGGGACACCTACGATGGGTACAAAGTTCTCCTTGATGGCCCGGGGACTGGTCCAGCGGATCATGTTGAGAAGGGAGCCGGCCTTGTCATTGGTACCCGAAGCGCGCGAGCCACCGAAGGGCTGCTGTCCAACCACGGCCCCCGTGGGCTTGTCGTTCAAATAGAAGTTGCCGGCCGCGTGCGCCAGGGATTGTTCCATCATGACCAGGGCCTGGCGGTCCCGGGCAAAGATGGCGCCTGTCAACCCATAGGGGGTACAGGTATCACAGAGCTGGAGCGCTTCATCGAGCGCTGCGTCTTCATAGACATAGACAGTCAAAACAGGTCCGAATATTTCCTCGACCATGGTGACGTAGTCCGGCTTTTTGGCCAGGATGACGGTCGGCTGGACAAAGTAGCCTTTGGAGTCGTCGCAACCGCCGATCAAAACCTCGGCGTCCTCTGCGGCGCGCGCCTTGTCGATGTATCCCTTGATCTTGTCAAAGGAGGTCCGGTCGATGACGGCCCCCATGAAGGTGTCAAATTGCGCAGGATCACCGACTTTGAGCTTCTCGATTTCCGCTACAATCCCGTCCCGGACCTGGGGCCAGAGACTTTGAGGGATGTAAGCCCTGGACGCGGCGGAACATTTCTGGCCCTGGTATTCGAAGGCGCCCCGGACCAGGGCCGTGACCAGGGATTCGACATGGGCCGTCGGATGGGCAAAGACAAAGTCCTTGCCACCGGTCTCGCCCACCAGGCGCGGGTATTGGCCGTAGTTGGCGATGTTACAGCCGACCTGTTGCCAGATCTGCTGGAAGGTGGCCGTCGATCCCGTAAAATGGATACCTCCCAGGCGGGGGTCAGAGACTACGATGCGGCCGACGTCGGAACCGGCTGAGGGAATGAAGTTGATGACCCCGTCGGGCAGGCCGGCCTCCTTGAGCAGTAAATAAAAATAATAGCTGGCAAGTGAGGCCGTCCCGGCTGGTTTCCAGACCACCGTATTGCCCATCAAGGCGGGCGCGGTCGGCAGGTTACCGGCGATGGAAGTGAAGTTGAAAGGTGTAATAGCCAGGACAAAACCGTCCAGAGGTCGGTATTCCATCCGGTTCCAGATGCCCGGGGAGCTCTCAGGCTGCATGCGGTAGATCTGATCAGCGTAAGCGACATTGTAGCGGAAAAAGTCACAGAGCTCACAGGCAGAATCGATCTCCGCCTGCAAGACCGTCTTGCTTTGTCCCAGCATGGTCGAGGCGTTGATGCGGTCGCGCCAGGGGCCCGAAAGCAGATCCGCCGCCTTCAGAAAAATCGCCTGACGATGCTCAGAGGGCATGGCAGCCCAGGAGGCTTTCGCCGCCATAGCAGCGTCCATGGCCTGGCGAAGTTCGGCCTCACCCGCCTGATGGACCCGGGCCAGGACATGACCGTGGTCATGGGGCATGACGACTTCCTTGACCTTATCGGTCCGGATTTCCTTGCCACCAACAAAAACCGGTATATCGAGGATGGAACCGGCTTGTCGTTTGAGTTCCTGTTTGAGTGATTCACGGGCAGGGGCGCCCGGTGTGTAGTCCAGTAGTGGCTCATTAGCTGGGAGGGGGACAGAAAAAATTCCGTTCATCGATCGTTCCTTTCATCATTGCCCTCAAATAACAGAAAAGTATTCAAGGTCAAACCTTTCCGGTCGAAAGACCGTCGGCAACCTCAAACATTATAAGGCATATCCGTTATAATTTCCCGGCCAGGCAAGGTTCAGTCAGTCTTTTTGCGTAAAAAACCTTCACTGACACCAAGCCTGGAGAAAGGTTTCATAAATGGTTCAGGACTCATGAAATTATACAAAATGACGATAAATGAGCCCATTGGCCGTTTGATACTGGACATAACCGATAAATATGGATAGAATGTGAATATATAATATTCCTAATGCACAGGAATTAAGGCAAGCTGGATCCCGACGGTAATAGAAGGGCTTACGTCGGGAACGGTGCATTTCGGGGAACCAGCAACATAGAGAACTGAATTGAACGATGGATCGACACCCGATTCTTGTTCTTTTTTTGTGGGTCATAACATAAGGAGTTGAAGACATGAAAAAAGATAAAGTCACGCCAAAATCCAGGTATAAGAAAATACTGGCCTTGCTGCTTATTTTCCTGATCTTAGTGAACCACAGTAATGGGAACGCTTTATTCGGTGTTCTGGCCGACATCACGGATAATTCAGGTGACCATATCGTGGGGTCTGAAGAGCCGGTCGGATCTCTTTCCAACCAAGAGTCGGAAGATGACCAGGAAGGGGGAGAGCAGCCGGAGGGCGAACCCCTGGCAGGAGAACCCGCTTTACAAGAAGCTGGCAGCCCCCCCGGCCTCCTGCAGGCAGGCGGAGCAAGTCCGGCCCCCTTGGGCGGGAACGGCACCCTTCCGGACGGCGATGATGGACAGGTCATTGAGGTAAGTACACCTGAGGATCTGCTCAAAGCCTTGACGGGAGATGAAAACGCCACTGTCAGGATGGTAGCTGATATCTATTGCGATTTTCAGTCCCTTACCATCCTTTATCCCACGATCACGAAAGAAATTGTTTGGGACTTCAACCGTTACAAATTGACCCTTCATAGCGACAATAACGTTCATATCGCATTTTTGATTCACAAAATTGAGCAGGGTGCTTCCCTGACCCTGGTCAATGCGCAGGTGGAAGAAACTCTTTATAAGACGCAACTGTTCTATATGAATTTTGGAAGGGTGACGGTCAAATCTACCGCAGGGACTGGAGTGAGCTGTTCCTGCTTCATTAGTGAAAACTCGGGAAACCTCATGGTCGAATCTGGCCGTTATGAAAGTAAAAAAGAGTTTATATTCGCGAATACTGGTGCAGCTGAGTTCAGGGATGTTCACTTCCTGTCGTCCGAGGAAAGCACCCTGATTTGCAGAAACGATAAGAAGGGTTATGCAACCTTTTTTGGGGGCAGCTATGATCTCAAAGGTGACCTGGTCACCCTCAACGACGGGACACTGGCTGTGGCGGACACTGACATCAAGGCGGAACAACTCATTTTCCTCCAAGACGACCCTGCCAGCTTCAGCCTTGAGAACAGCAAGATTGAGGCAGACAGACTGCTTGGCCAAAACGGAATGGGGAGCATAGGCGACGATGGCCAGGCCGCGCGAGTGACAATCAAATCAGGTGAGTTCTATTTAAGTGAGTGCCTGGCCGAACTTAACAAGGGAATTATCTCAGTCTACGGGGGATCCTTTGAGACCGGCGCTTATTTCATTGTTGCCAACCACGAGTTGGGGATCGTAAATATTGATGAAGCTACGATTGAGGTTGAAGATTATGATCCTTCAGGCTCTTCCTATGGAAGTCCAGGTAATTTATTTCTTTACAATAATGGACAGATCGCAATCAGCGATGGAGAATTTACTGCTGTGCATGGCCTCATCTCAGAAAACGGAGGCACAGCGGCAATTTCCGGTGGCACTTACCAAGTGTCCAACGGCGTTCCGGTCGTATGCAAAGAGGGATCCGAGACCTTTGTTTCAGGCGGCACTTTCACCGGCACCTATGGTGACGGGATTGATGGCGGCGCCCTATACATGCTGGGCGGTACCGCGACACTGACGGGCGGTCTTTTTACCAATACAACAGGAAAATCTGCTTTCTATATCGCACCCGAGGCCGAGTTGATCATCCCCGAAACCCATGTCGCCTATCCCTCCAACTGGGAGGTGACCGGGGCTTCGGTTGTCGAGATATTTCCGGCTGGTGACCTGCAGATCAGCAACACCGTGACGGGCACGGGAGCCGATCCCAATAAATCTTTCTCCTATGCGGTTGTCCTGGATAAGAAGCTGATCAATGGCTGGCATGGTGAAATGCTCTTCATGGATGGTGTTGCCAAATTTACGCTCAAGGACGGCCAGAGCAAAAAGGCCGACCGGTTGCCTGCCGGCACAGGCTATTGGATTATCGAAAGTGACTACCAGGGCTATGTCGTATCTGTTTTGGGAGAGGCAGGCAACGAGGCCAAAGGCGAGATCCCTGAAGGAGGCGTGGCTCTCATTCCTTTCGAAAACCAGGTTATGCCCGGCGGTTTCACAGTAAGCAAAACAGTTAAACACTACGGGCAAGACATGGCCTTTTTCTTCAAGGTCTCACTGACTGACCGAGCGGTCAGCGGTGACTTCGGTGAGCTGACCTTTGAGGACGGCATCGCGACCTTTGTCCTGGGCCATGGCGAAAGCATTACGGCTTCAGGATTGCCCGTTGGCATGGGCTATTCCGTTGTTGAGTACGATTACGGGTCCTACGATGTCTCTGTAAATGGCCAGGCAGGCGACAATTTCAGCGGCATGATCGAGCCGGATACAAATACGGAGATCCATTTCCTGAACAGCTATGTCAGTCCCATCATCACCGTGACAGGTGAGAAAATCTGGCTTGGCGGTGAGGCACCGCGCCCTCCCGTCTGGTTCAAGCTCTACCGCCGGTCAGGCCCCTTCAGCGCGGAGGTCCCCGGGGCGGAGATTAAGGAGCTTTCCGGAGACACGACGCAAGTGATCTGGGAGGTCGAGGAAACCAACCCGGGCGGATCGCCTTACACCTATTTTGTCCGGGAAGTGGATGAGGACGGCATGCCCTTTACGCCTGAAGGTTACGCCAAGACAGAAAATGGGATGAAAGTCTGGAACACCTTTCAGGATCCGCTTCAGGAAACCACAACAGTCGTGGCGCGCAAGCTCTGGGTCGGCGGCGACGGCGAGCGGCCTGAAGTCTGGTTCAAGCTCTATCGCAGGATTGAGGTAGCGGGTGCGCTGGCGGAAGAAGTGCCGG
>JAAZGN010000085.1 GCA_012511185.1 Clostridiaceae bacterium | reverse complement strand
TGGGGGACTGAGACCTCCTCTTCCCGGTTGATCCCCGGGGTTATTACCAACCCCTCTATCAAACCCTGATTCAATACGACCCGGTCATGATGGACTATGTACCGGCGCTGGCGGAAGCAGTTGAATACGGGGAAGGTGTCCTTTCCATCCGTCTGGCCGGGGATGGCCAATGGCACGATGGCTTTCCCCTCACAAGCGCAGACGTTCTATTTTCAATCCAGGCAAACCAAAAACTCGAGACAGAGGCCGGTCAAGTCCTGCGCGACCTGGTCAAGGGGGTGGACGCGGGCGAGTTTTCACTTGACATTCACTTGAGCGATGAAAGAGATAATGCAGGCCTGCGGTGCATGGAGGTGCTCGCGCATTTGCTGATCCTGCCGGAGCACCACTGGAGTACCATCGTTTCCGCCACCGCAACGGAGGAGCAACTGGCGGATCAGAAGCTGCCTTTGATCGGCTCGGGACCCTGGTCCTTGTGGCGGGAAGATGAATTCGCCCTGTCTTTTGTCCGGTCTTCCGGCGCGGCCGAAGGTTCCGGGCAGCCAAGCTATCTTTCGATCCTGAAATACGCCGATGCCCATTTGGCGAAACAAGCTTTTTTGCGCCATGACGTCGGCCTGATGCTGGGCGCCATTTCGTCCGGCTCGGTCAATGACGGGGAAACAGAAGGGACGCAGGCCGGGAGCCTGGTTATCCTTGGGGGGGAAAGGCTGGCGGGGATCACGATCAATCCATCCGGTGACGCCTTGCTGCAAAACCGGTCTTTTCGACGCTTGCTCAGTCTTGTATCCGATCAGCCGGATGCCTTGCTCATCTCCTCAACAGCTTCGCAGCTCAATCGCGACTACCTTGCAGCTCAGCTGCTGCAAGCTGATGAAAGTACCATCAGCCGCCTGGCAGGCGAGGCGGGTTTGACCCGGGAGCACGGAGTCTTCTTTATGAAAGAAGGAGAGACCCTTCCTTTTATCAGCCTGACATTTCCGGATGGACGACCTCAGGCTGAGGAGAGCTGCAAAGCTTTTTCGGAATCGGCTAAAGAACTCGGCATCCCGGTCGCATTGAAACCCGTAAGCACAGCCGACTGGAAGCAGGCTTATGAATCAGGCGATTACGCTCTCATCTATACCGAGTCCTGTCTTGATGAATCGATCATCTCTTTGGTCTCAAGGCTTGAGAAGATACCGGGTCTTACCGGCCATCAAACGAACGGCATTGCCGTAGAGTTTGAGGGGGAAGCGGGTTACGCCATCATGGTTTCCATGGAGGATGCGATGCTCTCGGGGGATTTAAAGACAACTACCGAAAATCTAATCAGCTGGGTCATCCGCGAAGGCGTATTTTTACCGCTGACAACCGAAACATTAAGAGGCGGCCTTTTGAACCAGACAGAGACCTCCATCGATTTATCTTCACTTTTTGCAGTGAAAACAAGAACAGAGCCGGCCGGCCTTCAGCCCTGATCAAAGGGGACCAGTCCGGGCATCCATAAAAAACCGCCGGAATATCAATAATCCAGCGGTTTATTTTGGTGGGAGCAACCGGGCTCGAACCGATGACCCCTTGCTTGTAAGGCAAGTGCTCTCCCTGCTGAGCTATGCTCCCCATCCCCTAAACGTTGACAGTCTAGCACATTGACCCGTATCTGCAAAACGCGCCATTTCGGCGCATACGGGCTTTTTTGCTTGTGAGCCGGGCTGCCAAGATAGATAATCCTGTTGATATGACGAGGCCTATGCAAATTTTCGCCAAACGTCTCAGGGAATTGAGAAAGGAAATGCGCCTCCGCCAGGAGGATATCGCTGCTGATTTGAATGTCAGCAGACAAACCATTTCAAAATACGAACGGGGCGACCGCGAGCCGGATTTTTACATGCTGAACAGGCTTGCCGATTATTATCAGGTGTCGATTGATTTCCTCTTCGGCCGCACACCCTTAAAGAAGATCAATTATCCCCTTGCTTCTGCCATGAAGCCGGAGCTGTTCACCAGGATTGCCGAAAAAGGCGACTGGAAGAAGTGACAGCTGAACACTGAAAGTAAGTCCCAACCGGCCTTTGGAACCTGATTTTTCATCTTGTTGACAATCATTTGATCCATCTGATAGACTGACACAGCCGCTTGAGACAGCGATAAGGCGCAGTAGTTCAGTTGGTTAGAATGCCAGCCTGTCACGCTGGAGGTCGAGGGTTCGAGCCCCTTCTGCGTCGCCACAATTGCCGGCTTCATGCCGGCAATTGCTTAAGCCCAGGTAGCTCAGTCGGTAGAGCAACGGACTGAAAATCCGTGTGTCGACGGTTCAATTCCGCCTCTGGGCACCAAGCTAAAACCCCTGCGACAGTTGTGTCACGGGGGTTATTTCTTCTCCTTATGCAGTTTGATACAGGATCTTTGTACCATTTTTTGTAGCAAATGTTTACCTCAACAAAAAAAGACCCTCCCCGCTGTAGCCAGGAGGGTCATGGGTAAGAGATCAACGCGGTTATCGCGTTGAGCAACTCAGAAATATCACCCATAGGAGCCGTAGCCAACTATATCATGGGCTGCTTATTTATTTTTGCTTTGGGGGTGCGTAGTTTTGCAATATTTTGTCCCTATATAAGTAGAGGTATTTTTTACAAGAGTACTTTTCGGAAACAGGAGCTTCGGAACGGTTAGCGCCGTGCTCCTGCGTGATGGTGCTGTGTCTGATGTGCAGACAAAGGACAGCCAAACAGACGGGTGAATGTTTAAGGGAGATTGAGAAGAAATGAAAAAAAGGATTTTTGGCCTTTTATTGAGTCTTTGCCTGGTGATGGCACTGGTGCCGAATCTGGCCATGGCGGACGGGGACACGGTCACCGTGTCCTTTGATATGAAAGATCACGGAACCGGTGCCCCTGTTAATCAGACTATTCCGAAGGGTACGCCGGCCGTAGAGCCTGAAGACCCTGTCCCGCTGCCAGAAGAGAAGTTCTATTTTGGATACTGGACCTATATCCGGAATTATTTTGTGACCAGATGGGATTTTTCAAATAATGTCAACGACGACATGACCCTCTCCGCCTTATGGTTCCCCTGGGAAACCAG
>JAAZGN010000084.1 GCA_012511185.1 Clostridiaceae bacterium | reverse complement strand
CTCCAGTACTATTTTTTTCTCAAAACTTATTGTACCGAAAGGGCGAGATGTGGCTCACCTCTCGTTTTGCGAATTTACACCAACTATACGGACTCTATCCGAAATGATTACATTGTGTGGTCGACTGTGCTTGCTTGCAACGAAGTCCTTATTTTTTGGGCAATGTCATCGAAAATTTTAGAAGCTTGGCCTTTTAGAAACTCTGGAACAGTATGAGATTCTGGGACAATTATTATTACTACAAATAATCATATCCAACTGTCTTAAAAACGTTCAAGGGACACTTCTTTATGTGAAGTGTCCCTCCCTCATCACTTTACAGTGTTTTGAGACAGCCCCCGCACGATAACTTGGTAACTTCGGTGCCTGGCACCGATTTCGTGGCGGCGGGGATCAGGTAATGGCGTTGCGGGCAATGCATGGGGAGGTGCGGCGACCGCAACAGACGGAATACAAGATCCGAAACGCGGTTTTCGTCCTCCTCTGTATATGCCCGGAGACATTCTTGTGTAATGAAGCGGCTTACCTCGTCATAGGGCCTGAGATTTATTCGCTGCATTCGGCCACTCCCTCCGGAAAACGTTACACTGTCACCAAACCGTGCTGTTCCGAATCAGGAAACGGGATGATTGGTCATCATGATAGTATTTATAGCACAGGCAGCTGCTTGGTTGCCATGATACCGGACAGGCTGACCAGAAGGGTCCCGAAGCAGGAGTCAGGATGAGCAAAGAAAACAGTCAAAAAAGCAAGATCAGCAATCTGAGAGAACTGGGTGGCTACCGGACAAAAGATGGTTTAAGGGTTAAGAGCAATCTCCTTTACCGGAGCGGTGATTTGAATTTCCCCGTCGACCTGCTCGCCCAAAGCCTGGAACCCTTGAATATTTCCCTGGTATTTGACCTTCGATCCAGTGATGAGGCAACAAACAATGCCTATACCCTGCCTGATAGTATTGAATACAGGCATCGGCCAATTCTGGCATCTTTCGAAAACGACAGTCAAGTCGCCAGCTTTGAACCGCCGGATATTGAAGCGATGCGCCGAAGCGGCCGGACTTTCTCGCAAGACGAGCTTCGCTTCCTCAACGGCTTCATGAAAAGGATGTACCAGGAGATGGGTGAAAACGCAAAAATTTTCGGGGATATCATGAAGGAAATGGCCGGGAATGGCGAAACTCCCGTTTTATTTCACTGTTCAGCCGGCAAGGACCGCACAGGTGTCCTGGCCACCATGATTCTTCTGACACTGGGCGTTTCCATGGAAGATGTCATGGAGCACTACTTGCTTTCCAATACCTATCGCAAAGAGGAAATCGATGAAGAAGTGCAAAGAATCGCGGCGCTAATTGATGACCCCGTGCTTTTGAATCAAATCAACGGCATGTTGCTTGTGAAAGAAGAATACCTGGACACCACCTTGAGGGCCGTCCGGGCCTATCCTGTGTTCGAAGATTATGCGGGAAGCAGGCTCGGCCTGGATCCGGAAGATTTAGAAACATTAAGGGTACTCTATTTGGAGTAAATCATAGCCTGAATAATGGAAGGGATAGAGCAGTGATCCTGAAAAAAGTGAACATACCCTATGTCTTGCTGGGTTTGGCCTACATTCTTTACTATTTCACGCATATGACCGAGATCTACATATTTATCGGCCTGGTTTATCTGTTCGTTGCCTTTCGGCATCATTGACGGGCTGCGCATGCTTGTGGAGGGTTGGACATGGATGAACGGGCGCTCGAAGCCTTCTATTTAAAACTTGACCGCTCCCTTTTTCTGGATGGCGATTACAAATCCCTTGCGAAAAACGACCATCCCCTGCCGATCGGTTACGGGCAGACTATTTCTCAGCCTTCCCTGGTGCTGGAAATGACACGCCTGCTGGTTCCCGACAAAGACAGCATAGTATTGGAAATCGGGACGGGTTCCGGTTACCAGACGGCTTTGCTGGCAGAGTTTGCCAAGGAAGTCTACACCGTTGAAAGGATTGAGGAATTGTCGAACAAGGCCCAGGCGAGGCTGGGGGTTTTGGGTTACCGGAATATTCATTTTATAATCGGTGACGGTAGCGGGGGCTGGAAGGAAAAAGCTCCTTTTGACCGGATCATGATTACGGCAGCGGCGGGGAAGCGGCCGGTCGAACTGATTCAGCAGCTCAATACAAACGGGCGAATGGTCGTCCCGGTGGGCCCGCCTTCCATGCAGGTCCTGCTTCTGATTACTAAAGATGAAAAGGGGCAGGTAAGCGAACAAAGGCGCGGCCAGGTAAAATTCGTGGAAATGGTGGGCACTTATGGCTGGGACTGACGGATCAGCCGCTGCAAGGGTCGAAGCCCTGGCCTTTTACGATCCCGCCTACGATTATTACGAGCAGCTTGAAGACCTGTTCGGCCACAATACTGTTGATGACATCACCGATATGGACAACGAAGACTCTTATGAGTTCAGCTACCTGATTTCCCTAAACCGCGACAAGATCAAGCTTCTTTCGGAGGAAATCGATGATCTACTCAAAGAAGAGGACGCTTATTTTTTCAACATTTTGATCTCACGGGAAAAACCGATCGCAAGCAAGTGCTTCTGGAGATATCCGACAGAAGGCCGGGGGCAGGAACTGATCGTGTCCTCTGAGTATTTCCTGCAGGATCAGGCAGCCGCCGATATGCTTTTTGAAGACTTCATCAGTGAAAACGATTTGCTCTACCTCACAGAAGAGGAGTTGCAGGGAGCGGTCCTGCTCGATGGTCAGGAAGTCAGTATCTACTACAAGTATTTCAACCGGTCCCTATGACCGGCAAAGGAGGCTAAGATGCAAGAAGCAGGAAGATGGGATCTCAGTCCGCTCTATGACGGGCTGGACGATCCCCGGATTGAGGAAGATTTTGGCAAGCTGGCGGGGCTCGTTGAGGAGAGCAAATCCATCCTTGATAGCTCAACAGACGTTCCCGGACAGGTTGCTGCCGGAATCAAACTGGCTGAAAATGTTAGTGATACCCTGAGGTATCTTGCCTCTTACTTGTCACTTGTTTCATCCGCTGATACCAGTATTTCCCGGACGACGGCCCTACTGAACAAAGTGCGGGGCATTATGGCTGAATTCGCCGGATTCGATGTCAATTTCAAGCGTCTGGCAGCGGGTCTTGATATCGACCGACTCCTTGAAGAAGAGGGGCTCGGCCAATACAGTTTTTACCTTGGAGAAAGCAAAAAAGAAGCTGGTTACCTCCTGGATGCCGACCTGGAGGAATTGATCGCGCGCCTGAATATTTACGGGGTCGACGCCTGGGGCAATCTCTTCCGCGATCTGACCTCGACAGCCAAGATTGAATGGGACGGCAAAGAGAAGACGTTGACGGAGCTTCGCAACCTGGCCTACGATCCGGACCCCCTCGTTCGAAAAGGGGCCTACCAGGCTGAGCTGGCTCTTTACCCCATGATTGAAAAGCCGCTTGCGGCCGCTCTGGGGTCCATCAAGGGACAGGTTCTTTACCTCAGCCATAAACGCGGTCACGCCAGCCCCCTGGATGAGGCGCTTTTTGAGAGCAAGATGAGCCGGGAAACCCTGGATGCCTTGATCGGCGCCATGACCGGAAAGAAGGATGTCTTTGGCCGCTATTACAAGGCCAAAGCGTCCTTTTTCGACCAGGAAAGCCTTCACTGGGCTGACATGTTCGCCCCCTTGGGCAAGCTGCCAGACGGCTACACCATCGAAGACTCAAGGAAACTGTTGGTTTCGTCTTTCGAAAAACTGCACCCGCCCATAGCGGATCTGATCGACAAGGCCTACCGGGATCAGTGGATCGACTTCTTCCCCCGGGAGAATAAGGTTGGCGGCGCTTTTTGTTCCAATTTGGCGGCCATCCGGCAGAGCAGGGTGCTGACTAATTTTGAGGGGTCTTTCAGCGCCGTAAGCACACTGGCTCACGAACTGGGACACGCTTATCACGGCTCCCGCATCGAGGATCATGCGCCGCTCAACCGGTCCTATTCCATGCCGGTCGCTGAAACGGCGTCCATCTTCAATGAAACCCATTTTCTGCTCCAACAGCTGAAAGCCAGCGATGACCCGCAGGTAAGGCTCGGTCTCCTGGACGGCTTTCTCATGAACAGTGGCCAGGTCATCTGTGACATCTTGTCACGTTTTTTGTTTGAACAGCAAGTCTTTGAACGCGGCGAGTCGGAAGCCCTGCAGTCAGATGACCTGCAGGCCATTATGCACCAGGCGCAATTGGCGGCTTACGGGGATGGCCTGGATGCGGAGAGTCTCCATCCTTACATGTGGGCCTGCAAGCCGCACTACTATTCCGCTTCACTCAGCTTCTACAATTTCCCCTATGCTTTTGGAGCTCTTTTTGCTTCAGCACTCTACCAGAAGGCAGAAGAGCAAGGGTCCTCTTTCATGAACCAATACGACCAAATGCTGACCGCCACCACCGTCTCCACCGTCGAGGAGACAGGTCAGCTTGTTGGGCTGGACCTGACCAGAAAGGAAACATGGCTGTCGGG
>JAAZGN010000011.1 GCA_012511185.1 Clostridiaceae bacterium | reverse complement strand
GTGTAATAGGGGGTGTAGCCGCAGAACCAGCGGTCAATGCGCTCGTCCGATGTGCCCGTCTTGCCGGCCACCGGCTGGCTTCCGATTCCCACAAAGGGCCGGATCCAACTTGCGTTGCGGGCAGCATCGACCAGGAGATTGGTCATTAGATCGGCCGTCTCGGTCGAGAATACCTGCTCGATACGGGGCTTGTGCTCAAGCAGGACATTGCCGTCGGCGTCGAGCACCCGGGTGTAGAGGTAGGGTTGGGTAAAAATACCGTGATTGGCAAGGGCGGTGAACATGCCGGCCATCTCTACGCTGTTCATGCCCCAGGCAAAGGCTCCCAAAGCGCCCGCCGGCTGTGGTTCATCTGTCCGGTCGACCCCCATGTGCTTCATATAGGAAAGGCCGATGGAGGGATTCATGATCTGTGTATACACTTCGACAGCGATGGTGTTGAGCGACTGGCGAAGCGCCCGCCGGATGGTGACCGGCCCGTTGTAGCCTCCGCCCGAGTTGCGGGGCCAGGAGCGGTCGGGATTTCTGGGGTCCAGGTTTTTGACTTCATCGACCAGGACGGTCGCAGCGGTCACCAGGCCGGTATCCAGGGCAGGCGCGTAAACAAGGACCGGCTTGATCGACGATCCGGGTTGGCGATAAGCCTGCGTTGCGCGGTTGAAGACCAGGTTCTTCTTCTTTTCGCCGAAGCCGCCGACCATGGCGACGATCTGGCCGAATGAGTCGGGCTGGTTCGAGATCACGGTGATGGCCGCCTGAGGGATCTGGGGGCTTTCAGGGAGGGCGTCGTAATTGGTTGAAAAAAGTTCCTTTTTTTGGAAGCTGGCCTCGGCCATCCGTTGGATTTCCGGATCCAGGGTCGTCTCAATGGTCAAGCCGTGCTGGAAAACGGCGACGTTGGCCAGCTGGCGCGAGTAGCCCCGCTGGGCGATCAGCTGCTCAATGACTTCATTGATTACCGCGTCTATAAAATAGGAGTTGACCGTCGAGGAGCCGGTCTCCTGCTCTGTTTTCTTGAAAACCAGTTCACGATTGAGGGCATCCTGGTATTCCTCTTCGTTGATTTTACCGATTTCCAGCATCTTGGCCAGGGTAATCCGCATCCGCCGCAAGGCATTGCGTTTGCCGTACTCGGTCGCAGGGTTGTAGATGGAAGGAAGGTTGGGGATACCGGCCAAAAAGGCGCATTCAGCCAGGTCCAGCTGGGAAATGTCTTTGCCGAAATAGGCTTTGGCAGCTGACTGGACGCCGACATACTGGCCACCCATGGGCACCATGTTGACAAACAATTCCATGATCTGGTCTTTGGACAGTTGCTTTTCCAGATCAATGGCGCGCTCCCACTCCTGAATTTTCCTTTGCGCGGAGCGATCGTCGGCCCCCGACATCATCTTTACAACCTGCTGGGTGATGGTCGAGGCCCCGTGGGTGTCAGTCCCGAAACTCAAAAACACATTGCCGACCGAGTTGGCGATACGCTTGGGATCGATGCCGTTGTGTGTCTCAAAGCGCTCGTCCTCAATAGCGATGAAGGCGTCATCAATGTAGGTCTGTTTGATCACGGAAATGGAAACGTATTCGCGCAGGATATTTTGTGAACCGGTCAGGGCAGCCGCCTGATTGCCGTTTTTGTCGTAGATATAAGTGGCTTCGTAAGTTTCCTTGATGTCCTTGATCTCAAGCGGGCGCGCCGTCGAAATATAACCGGATAACATGCCAAGTCCGCTACCGCCAACGAAGGCCAAGACAGCAAGGACCAGGACGGTGACCACAAGCAGTGCCTTTTTCACTCCCGACCAAAGTGCAGCGGGGACCGATACGACTGCCATACTCCTTGAAGGGCGGCCAGTCACGCGTTTCCGAAACTTGCGCTTGCTCTTTTTATATTTGTTGCTTTGGCGGATTTCCAAGGGCAGGGTGTGCTGAGTCTGAGGTGCTGTCCTGGTTTTGCGGACAGCGGGACGCGCAGCGCCATCATTTGCGGCGGAGAAACGGGGCGCACGGCGCGTCGCTTCAGCCATGAGGCGCTCATCCTGCGGCCTGCGTCCCTTTTGCGGTCGTCTTTGATTCTGGTCGTTCATCTTCCCGAACCCTCTTGAAGTGTCACCATTTTAGCATAATCCTTTGACCACACGCATGGACTGGCTCCGGCATAAAAGATCCGTCAGGAGTCAAACCACGTCCCTTTCAGAAGTTCCCTGGCCTGACAGGTCAAGGGGATCAAATCGCTTCGATCGAGCAGGGAGATGTCGAACTTGCGGTTGAGGGCCGCCAGGTGCTTGAGCCCGAAAGCAATCTTGCTGAGGTAGGAGAAGACACCGACAGCGCCCAGGGGAAACCCGTCAGCCTCCCTGCCGTAAATGGACCGCAGATCTGCCAGGTCGGCATAAATCTCCTCCACGGTCCTCCCAAAGCGCTGGAAGATCCCGGGGATCTTGCCCTCCTTGATCCTTTTTCCCGCATTTTCCCCTGTCATGGCTGCCGCCATGGCCGCACGGCACAGGCCCACGGCAGTGACGGCTCCGTCGCCCAGGGCCAGCGACTTGAAAACCTGATCCTCGGAGCTGAATCCACCGGTCATGGTGAGGGCGGGGAGGGGGCGGTTTTCCGCTTTCATCTTCTTGACGATACCCAGGAGGGCCTCCTGTATCAGGATGGCGGGCAGACCCCATTCGTTCATCATTTTGGCGGGGCTGTAGCCCGTGCCTCCGCCCGCGCCGTCGAAGGTGATCATATCGACCCCGGCCTCGCTGCCCATCCTTAAAACCCTCTCAAGGTCCTTTCTGTCATAGCCTGCCATTTTCAGGTAGATGTTGGTGACCCCCAGCTCCCTTAGTTCCCTGATCCGGGGGATCAGGTAGGACTCATCCCAGAGGGGCAGCCGGGCGTAGGAGTAAAAACCGGGGCAGTTGCCCTGCCGGTCCAGCTCTTCCATGGCCGGATCCAGAGGATCGGGAAACACCAGCATGCCAGCTTTTTGCTTTTCGATGGCGTCGGCCCTGCCGCGCAGCCGGCGCGCCGGCTGGGTTCCCTTGGCGCTCTGGCCAAACTTGAATTCGATGGCATTGACGCCGTACTTTTCAGCCGCATACTCAGGAATGACCAGCAGGTCATCCTCCACATTGCACTGGAGGACAATCTGCCCATAGCCGCGGTCATAGCGGCGGAAGGCTTCCAGCATCCCCTCCAGGGCGGGAAAATGAACCACCCGGCCCTCCTCAATGACAAGGCGGGGATCCTTGTCTCTGGCTTCCTCGCCGATCACGCAGGTGACGCCGGCCATGGCGGCTCCGCTGAAATAGTCCTGCCAGTTCAGTTTAATGAGGGCGGGCAGGATGATTGGCATGGTCATTTCAACCGGCTTGAAGCGCCCATACGACCTTTTCAAATTGACATGGTAGATGTTGGCTTCCTCGTATGTCTCACCGGCCCCGACTGCTCCAAATACACGTCCATTGATATTGAAATGCGAGAAATCGAAGGGGTAATCCTTTTCGGATGCGACCTGGTTAGCGCCGGTATTGGTCGGGTAAACCGTTTGCTTGCCAAGGACCGCCGCCAAGGCGATTTCACAGGTGCCGGGACAATCCTGGCTGCAAAAGGAACACATGCCCGACAGGGGGGAGATGTGTTTGCTCCTCATGCTGGTGTCATTGAAGGCTGAAGATAAAAGGGGTGAAAAGCTCATGATGAATCCTCCATTGTTAAAAACCGGCTGACAGGTCAAGCATACTCCACGAGGCACGGGCTGATCAAAGCGGCGAAAAACGATGCAATCAGCGCCTGGCAAGGATCCGGATCAGTGCGATCAGCCGCCCCCAAACGGAATCGGGATTGTAGCACATGGGCTCCGTATGGGGAAAGTAGAGAATCATCCGCACCAGGTAGACAATAAGGTAGAGAGCGATCAGGGAAAAGAGGATGGTCCGGGTCGCCCGCGGCGAAAGCGGCAGTTGGAAGGATTTGCCTTGGCGGATGGCCCAAAGCTTCATGACAATGAAAACCAGGATGGCAAGCAGGAGGGCCAGGCTGACCAATATGAGCGGATGCATGCGTAAGGCCTCGCCAAAACGGCCCTGTAAAAGGAGGGAAAGCGCCCGGCTGCTCCCGCAACCTGCGCAGGGGATGCCGAATACTCTGGCGAACAAGCAGGACGAACCCAGGAGCTCGATCAGAAAAAAGAGAAAAAGACCAAGAAGCAGAACCGTCATCCAGCGGCCCCGTCCCGCCGGCCTGCCAGCTTGTTCCTTCTTTTCGCGGTGCTTGCCGCCGGCCATTCCCTTCCTCCTAATTCCAGCTTTGACGTGTCTGCATGGCCACCATATCGGCGAAGATGCCCCGGTTTGCCATCAGCTCTTCATGGCTGCCCGATTCAACAATCCCGCCCTGATCGAGGACGTAGATCCGGCTGGCGTGGCGGATGGTTGACAGCCGGTGCGCAATAATCAGGGTCGTGCGCCCCCTTGACAGGCGTTCGATACCCTTTTGAATAATATCCTCCGTTTCGGAGTCGATATGGGAGGTCGCTTCATCAAGAATGAGGACCGTGGGGTTCTGTGCGAGCGCGCGGGCAAAGGAGATTAATTGGCGCTCTCCGGCGGAAAACTCGTTGCCACGTTCCCTCACCTCCGTTTTGACCCCGTCGGCAAGCCGGGCGAGAAAAGAGCCGCCCCCGACCTCGATGAGCGCGGCCTGGGCGTCCCCGGCGCCAAGGCCGGGACGGTCCAGGGTGATGTTGGATTCGATGGTGCCTGTAAAAAGGAAGGGCTCCTGGGTGACGATGGCCATGTGCTTTCGCACCGACCGCTTGTTCAAGGCCTTCAAGTCGAGGCCGTCGATCAGAATGCGTCCTTCTTCCGGTTCATAGAAGGAGAAGAGAAGATTCATGATGGTCGATTTGCCGGCCCCGGTCTGGCCGACGAAGGCGGCCGTCACACCGCGGGGGACGGAAAAGCTGACATTTTTGAGAACGGTTTCGTCTTTTTTGTAGGCGAAGGTGATGCCTTCAAATGCGACGTCGCCCTCCATGTGATCCAGCATTTCGCCTTCGTCAGGGAGTGCCTGGCGGTCCAGGAGTTCAAAGATATGGTCAGCTGCGCCCCGCGCCCGCTCCAGGTTGCCCAGATGTTGCATGGCCTGGTTCATCTGCCCGAAAAACCTGAGCATGTAGTCAATAAAGAGGTAAAGGGAGCCGATGGGGACCAGGTTGGTACCCGTGATATTGCCAAGACCGAAATAGAGGAGGGCCAGGGCGAACATGGAATAGTTCAGCGCTTCCGTGGCATTCCAGCCGCTGTAAGCGTGAAGCCGCGTCATACCAAGCCCGTTTCTGAAAACATAGTCATTGATGCGCCCGAAGCTGTCATACATGTCGCGTTCCCGGTTAAAGGCCTGGATGACCTCGATACCGTTGATGTTCTCGTTCAGGCTGGCATTGAGCCGGCTGATACCCTTGCGGGATTTCCTGCTGTAGTTCAGGGATTTTTTTTGGAAATCCCGAAAGAGGAAGAAGAGGACAGGGAAAGAGACAGAGGCGATCAGGAAAAGCCGCCAGTCAAGGCTGAGCAGGCTGAGGAGGATGCCAAAGGCGTATATCCCTGCCATGAGCAGCCGTGACAGAACCGTGGTGAAAAAGACACGGACCGCCTTGGTGTCGTTGGTGATCCGCGACACGACAGTGCCCGCCGCCAGAGTATCGAAGTAAGCGACTGGCATTTTCTGGACATGGCTGAAAATCTCCTGCTGCATCATGGCCGAAATATGGTTGGCTGCCTCTTGGGTGTATATGTTGCCCCCATAGCGTGGAAATAGCGCAATAAGCTGGCAAGCAGCGTAAAGCAGGATCATATACAAGAAAATTTGCGGATCCCGCATCCCCTTCCCGATGACAATTTCCTCATCCAGTATGCGTGAAATAATGTAGGGACCCACAAGATCCAGGCCAACTGTCATGACGGTCAGAATGAAGCCGGTTACCAGGGAAGGTATGGCGAAGCGGGCGTACCGGGTAAGGCGCCAAAGACTGGACCGCCTTTTGATTTGAGGCTCCCTGTCCATTAGATGGTCTCCTTCTCTGTTGTCCTTTGCTCTTCCAGCTGCTGCAATTCGTACTGTTCGGCGTACCAGCCGCCTTCCGCCATCAGCGACGCATGGGTGCCCCGGGCGGCGATGGCACCATCTTCCAGGACCAGGATCAGATCAGCGTCCCGGACAGCCGACAGCCGGTGCGAGATGACCAGGCTTGTTTTACCTGCCCGCTCTTCAGCCAGGGCCTGAAGTACATTTTTCTCTGTGATGGCGTCAACGGCCGAAAGACAGTCGTCCAGGATCAGGACCTCGGGATCGCCCAGGAGGGCGCGGGCGATGGAGATGCGCTGTTTTTGCCCGCCTGAGAGTGCGATTCCCTGTTCGCCGGTCAAGGTATCCAGCCCCTCGGGCAAAGCATCGATGTCTTTGGCGAAGTCAGCGATCCGGATGACGCGTTCGAATAGTTCGTCTGAAACGGGGGGTGGGGCGGGGGATGCCGCCTCGCGTTCCTCGACCGCCTTGACAATGGCCCTGTATGGCCTTTTCCAGAAGGCGGTTTCGCGGTCGTGATCCTCTTCTGTGAGCGGCCAGCTACCGGTTTGCGACCGGGCACCCATGAGGATATTGTCGCGGACAGAGAGAGAAAAAAGGTTGCTCTCCTGTGGCACGTAGCCGATATGCCGCCTCAGGCTTCTTCTGTCAAAGAGGCGGATGGGGAGGCCGTGAATGCGCAGGCGTTCAGCCGGGGGAGGGAGGTCGCCGTCCACAGACTCCGCCGGCAGGTCGGACTCCTGGGGATAAAAGCGCAGGATTTGCTTCAAGAGGGCGGTCTTCCCCGACCCGACGCGGCCGACAAGGCCGACCGTCATCCCCTGACGGATGGTGAAGGACAGATCCTTCAGGACAGGTTCTGTCTGGCCGGGCCAGCAAAAAGAAAAATGATCGAAGGTGATGTCACCGATCGATTCACAGGTGATGGCGTCCGGAGGATCGAGGATCTCCTCGCGCCAGTCCCAGATTTCCTGGACCCGGTCCATGGAGGCGGTCGCCTGCTGGGCCAAGTCGTATTCCGATTAAAGCAGCTTGCCGATTTTCCTGGATAAGAAAATAAGGAAGGGGTAGGGC
>JAAZGN010000083.1 GCA_012511185.1 Clostridiaceae bacterium | reverse complement strand
CTTCCTTATAACTTTCCTCTCCCTTGGTCCGGGGCCGCCTTTTTTTGTCAGCCTCCTTGAAGGAGGCCGGCAGACCCCGCATATCCTGTTCGAGTGGGGCAATCCAGTCCGCAAGGAGCTTGGGCTCCTCTTCACGCAGATCCAAGGTTCCTGCAACCAGAAGGGCGCTGTAATCGTCCAGCAGGTCGTGAAAGGCCGTAAAGGTCTTGGGGAAGACGATGACCTCCCAGCTTCCTGTCTCGTCTTCCATGGTCATGAAAGACATCCGGTCATTATTTTTAGTAAAGAGATCTCTTCTCGCGACCACCAGCCCCGCCATGACCACGCGGTCACGGTCCTGCAACAACGATCCTTTGCCCGGTCCGCTGTAAGCTCCCGTTTCCGGATCCAGGTCATCGCTCCTGATCTCCCTGCTCATGGTCAGCGGCATGGAGTCCATGGCCTCACGATAGGAGCTCAGGGGATGCCCCGTGATGTACAGCCCCGTCATAGCTTTCTCCATGGTCAGGCGTTCAAAGGGCGTAAAATCCGGCACATTCGGATAGTCCGGCTCCTCCTTTTGGCTGAGGGCCTCATCAGCCGACAGGTCAAACAAGGTAATCTGACCCTCCATGACTCCTTTTTTGGCAGAAAGGATGCTGTCGCAGAAGGGCTCGATGACTGCGATCATTTTGGAGCGGCCGATTCCAAAAAAGTCCAGGGCTGACGAGCGGATCAGACTTTCGATCATTTTCCGGTTGAGGGCTGAATCGCACATTCGCCGAAGAAAGGCACCGTAACTGGCAAAAGGCCCCGCCTCTTCACGCTCCCTGATCAGGGCTGCAATGGCGTCCCTGCCAACATTTTTAACCGCGGCAAGCCCGAAGCGGATGGCCTCCCCTTCCGGACGGAAGCGTGGCCCGCTCCGGTTGATGTCAGGAGGCAGGATGGGGACCCCCATGGACTCCGCCACCCTGATGTACTGTCCGGCTTTGTCGAGATCGCCCAGGTGTGAGTTCAGGATGGCTGCCATGTACTCCACGGGATAATGGTACTTGCACCAGGCGGTATTGTAAGCCACTGCCGCATAGGATGCCGCATGCGCCTTGTTGAATGCATAGCCTGCGAAGGCGTAGATGTCCTCGAACAACTTTTCCGCCACTTTGCGCGGGACGCCGTTGGCGACTGCACCCTTGACCGGCACGCCGTTTTCATCGGCCCCGCCTTCGATGAAGAGGGTCCGGTAGCTTTGAAGCAGGCTTTCATTTTTTTTGCCCATGGCCCGGCGGACATTGTCAGCCTGGGCGGAGGAAAAGCCTGCCAGATCCCTGACGATACGGATGACCTGTTCCTGATAGACGATAACCCCGTAGGTTACCTTGAGGATGGGTTCGAGCAGCGGCCAATCGTAGCGCACCTTTTTCGGGTCATGCCGGGCCTTGACATAGCGTGGAATCTGTTCCATGGGTCCGGGGCGGAAGAGGGCGACGCCGGCAATAATATCTTCAAATGATTCAGGCTGCAGTTCCTTGAGGAATTGCGTCATGCCGCCGCCTTCCAATTGGAAAACGGCATCGGTATCGCCCCTGCCGATCATGTCAAATATACGCGGGTCGTCGTAGGTCATGCGGTCAAAATCAATGGCCTTTCCCGTCTTCTCCCCGACCAGCCGCGAGGTTTCCTGCAGGACGGTCAAGGTCCTGAGGCCAAGAAAGTCAAATTTCAAAAGGCCCACATCCTCAATGTCGTCCTTGGTAAACTGGACCACGATCGACTCGTCATTCCTGGCAAGCGGCGCGATCTCGCAGACGGGTTTGCCCGCGATAATGACCCCGGCTGCGTGGGTTGAAGCGTGGCGCGGCATGCCTTCAAACCGTTTGGCCAGGTCGATGATGCGCCTGGTGGTGTCATCGTCCTCGTACAGTTTTCGCAGGTCGGGATTCATCTGGAGTGCCAGATCAATGGTCATCTTGAGCTGGTTGGGGATCATCTTGGCAATCCGGTCTGTTTCGGCGTAGGCGACATCCAGGGCACGCCCGACATCCCGGATGACCGCCCGGGCTGCCAGTGTCCCGAAAGTAATCACCTGGCAGACATGATCCGCGCCGTATTTTTCCGTCACATAATCGATCACCTCACCGCGCCGCGCATAGCAGAAATCAATATCGAAATCGGGCATGCTGACCCGTTCCTTATTGAGAAAGCGTTCGAAAAGGAGGTCCTATTTCAAAGGATCAATATCGGTGATAAAGAGCGTGTAGGCCGCAAGCGACGCAGCACCTGAGCCGCGGCCCGGGCCCACCATGATTCCACGCTCATGGGCAAAACGGATGAAATCCCAGACGATCAGGTATTAATCGGTGTAGCCCATGCTGTTGATAACCGACAGCTCATAGTCAAGACGTTCCAGATAAGCCTGGCGCGCTATCCCCGTTTCGCGCTGGAGGAGTCTTTTCTCCAGCCCTTCTGCGCAAAGCCGGGACAACATTTCCTCCGCTGTCTCATCCGGCTCCGTTTCAAAGTGCGGTAAGGAGATCTCCCCTGTCTTGATCTCGACCTGGCAACGGGCGGCAATCCGCTCCGTATTGGCCAGTGCCTCGGGCACATTGGCGAATAATTCCTCCATCTCCTGCGGGGAGCGTACATAAAGAGTATCCGTTCCCATCTTCATCCTGTCGGGTGAGTTGATGGTCTTGCCTGTCTGCATGCAAAGGAGGACTTCATGGGCGAAAGCGTCCTCACGAAGCAGGTAGTGGCAGTCGTTGGTCGCCACCAGGGGTATGCCTGTTTCATGGCTGATCTTAATGAGTTCAGCGTTGACCAGGGCCTGATCCTCCAGGCCGTTGCCCTGTATCTCCAGGAAATAATTGTTTTCCCCAAAGATCCGGCGGTGCTCCAGGGCAACCTCAACCGCCTGCTGGCGCTCACCGGCCAGGATCAGGCGCGGAACTTCCCCGGACAGGCAGGCGGAGAGGGCGATCAGCCCTTGCGCGTATTGCGCGAGCAAGGCCTTGTCAATCCGCGGCCGGTAATAGAAGCCGTCGACATGGCCGGCGGAGACCAGCTTAACCAGGTTCTCATAGCCCTCATTATTTTCAGCCAGCAAAATGAGATGGTGGGGCTCACGGTCCAGGGTGCCGTCTTTGTCCTTGTGGCTTCGCTGGGCGACATAGACCTCACAGCCGATCAGGGGGTGGATTCCCTCTTCTTTCATGGTCCGGTAGAAGGCCAGCACGCCGTACATGGATCCGTGGTCCGTGATGGCGCAGGCGTTCATGCCGAGTTCTTTCAACCGGCCGGGCAGTTCATGAATCCGGTTGGCGCCGTCAAGCAGACTGTATTCCGTATGAAGGTGCAGATGTGTAAAGGCCATCGTGTCAATTCATCCCGTCCGGTACTGCCTCAGGCCTCGAGCAGGCGGTTGACACGTGCCAGGACCACTGATTCATAGCCTTGCTGTCTCTTCCTGCACTCTTGGAGATCATGGCCATAGCATCCGAAGTAAATCTTGATTTTCGGTTCGGTGCCGGACGGCCGGACGCACAAAAAGTCGAGGCCCCTCAGCTGGTAAAGGAGGACATTGCTTTCGGGATAGTCGAGCGCTTCCTCCCTTCCCGTATCCAGCTGCCTGATGATGCCCCGCTGAAAATCCGACAAGCTGACCACACCGAGTGGCTCAAATTCTTCAAAGGGGTTTTCCCTGAGCGCGCGCATGACCCCCGCGATCCTTTCCAGTCCCACTTTTCCTTCACGGATAATGGAGATGGTGTTTTCGGCCGCCTGACCATATTTTTCGTAAAGAGCAGCCAGCCTGTCAAGCAGGGTTTCGCCGGAAGCGGCCGATACCGCAGCCATTTCCGCCACCATCAGGCAGGTTACCACGGCATCCTTGTCACGCACCCTGGTTCCGAGCAGGTAACCGAAGCTTTCTTCATAGCCGAATTGAAAGACCCCGCCCGCCAGGTCACCGTGCTTGTGAATCTCCGCCGCGATGTGCTTGAAGCCGGTCAGCGACAGGTAAAGACCGGTTCCGTAGTGATCCGTGATGGGGCGGGTCAGTCGCGATGAAACGACTGTGGAAACACAAAAGGAGTCCGCGGGAAGCTCCCCGCGCGCCGCCTTGGTCCCCAGAATATAATCCATGAGGAGCAAGCCGATTTCATTGCCGGATAAAAGAACAAAGGAATCGTCCCCGGCACGGACGGCAACACCCGTCCTGTCAGCGTCGGGATCGGTGGCCAGAACCAGGTCGGCTCCTGCCAGACGGGCTTGGGCGATCGCCAGCTCCAAGGTTTCGGGCAGCTCGGGGTTGGGCGTCGGCGTTGTGGGGAAATTACCGTCGGGCAGCTCTTGTTCGGCAACAACCTGCACATTGGTGAATCCGTGTTTTTCCAAAATCCGCCGGACCGGTTTGTTACCCGTTCCGTTGAAGGGTGAATAGACGATGGGCATTCCATGGTTTTGCCTGACCCTGTCACCGTTCAGAGTCAAATCCAAAAGGGAGGCGTCATAAAGGGCATCCAGATCGGCTCCCATGAAGCGGAACAAGGGAGACCGGCTCGCCTCCCCGAAGGGCATGGTTTTTTCCAGGATCCCGGCCGCGTCCTTTACCGTCTCCATCCTGGCCGCCACCTGGTCGGCTTCATCGGGCCCGAGCTGGGCGCCATCCGCACCGTAAGCCTTGAAACCATTGTACTGTTTGGGGTTATGACTGGCCGTCAACATGATGCCTCCCACGCAATTGAATTGACGAAGCGCGAATGACAGCATGGGAACGGGCCTCAACTCATCGGAGAAACGGACAGCAATCCCTTTGGCAATGAAGACAGATGCCGCCAATTCAGCGAACTCCCGCGACCTGTTTCTGGAGTCATAGGAGATGGCGATTCCCCGCCGGCAGGCCTCATCACCCCCGCCCTGGATATGAAGGGCGAATCCCTCCGCGGCCCGGATCAGGGTGTAGGCGTTCATCCGGTTGGTACCGGCGCCCAAAATACCGCGAAGTCCGGCTGTCCCGAACTGCAGGCCCTGGTAGAAACGGTCTTCGATCTCTTCGGAATCGTCTGCGATCGATACCAGCTCCGACAGGGTTGCCGCGTCAATTTTCGGGTTGGAAATCCAGCTCTCGTAGGCGATTTGTGCGCGTGTTTTTGGCATGGTGAACTCCTCCGGCAAGACCAAAATTCATTGTTTTCAGTCTAGCATAAGAGGGGGATATCAGCCTGCCAGGTGTCCCCTTATCAGGATCAGCTGATCGCGCAAAAGCGCGGCCAGTTCAAAATCGAGGCGGCGGGCAGCCGCCTTCATCTCTTTTTCGATTTGCCGGGCGCGTTTTTGGAGATCGGCATAGGACAGCCGGGTCAGCTCACGGTCGTAGCGCTCAATGTCATCCGTCGTTTCAAGCGCTTCGTCGGCCACCAGTTCAAAGGCGGTATCGATCCGGTCGCGTATCTCTTTTTGAACCGTTGTTGGCGTAATCCCGTGGGCTTCATTGAAGGCGTTTTGGATCTCACGCCGCCGGTTCGTTTCCCGGATGGCCCGCTCCATGGAAGCGGTCACCTCATCGGCGTAGAGGATGACCCGTCCGTTGACATTGCGGGCTGCCCGCCCGATGATCTGGACCAGTGAAGTCGTCGAACGCAGGAAACCCTCTTTGTCGGCGTCAAGAATGGCGATCAGGGATACCTCAGGCAGATCCAGACCCTCGCGCAGGAGATTGATCCCGACCAGGACGTCAAATTCTCCTTTCCTAAGCTGTCTCAGGATTTCCAGCCGCTCAACCGTAGCGATATCCGAGTGAAGGTACTCCACGCGCAAATTTTCTTCCCGGAAAAATTCCGCCATATCCTCCGCCATCCGCTTGGTCAGGGTGAGAACCAGGGTCCGTTCACCCCGTCCGGTCGTCTCACGGATGGCCGCCATCAGGTCCTCGATCTGGTTATCGACAGGCCGGACATAGACCAGGGGATCCAGAAGGCCGGTCGGCCGGATGATCTGCTCGACAACCTGCCTGGACTGCTCCAATTCATAGACAGCCGGCGTCGCTGAGACATAGATTGCCTGACCGGCCCGTTCCTTGAACTCGTCAAAGTTCAAGGGCCGGTTGTCAAAGGCCGAGGGCAGGCGGAAGCCATAGTCGACCAGGGACTCTTTTCTGGAACGGTCGCCCCGGACCATGGATCCGATCTGAGGAACACTGACGTGTGATTCGTCGATAAAAAGAAGATAATCATCGGAGAAAAAGTCCATCAGGGTAAAGGGCGCCTGGCCTGGCACGCGGCCGGTCAGATGCCTGGAATAGTTCTCGATTCCCTTGCAAAAGCCTGTCTCCAGCATCATCTCCATGTCATAACGGGTGCGCTGCTCCAAACGGTAAGCCTCCACCAGCTTGCCCGCCTGCCGGAAATATTCCAGCCTGTCCTCCAGCTCGGCCCCGATGGAGATGACAGCCCGCTTCATCTTTTCAAGCGTTGTCGCGTAGTGGCTGGCGGGAAAGATGGCAAGATAATTGCGTCCCTTGACGGTCCTGCCGGTGATGGCATCCACTTCGCGG
>JAAZGN010000010.1 GCA_012511185.1 Clostridiaceae bacterium | reverse complement strand
GTCATGGGCATGGTAATAATGGTAAGCATGGCGCAAAGAAAAATCGAAGTCCTCAAGCCAAAATAAGCTGTCACCACAACGGCAGCGAAATATATGGGCGGGGCAAGCGGGTAATCACGCGCCAGATAGGCGGACATGATGAGCGGGATCAGCAGTGCCAGGATCAGAGCCAGCATATTGCGCGGAGCCGAAAAGATAAGATCCTTGGAGTAGCGGGCAAAAAAGATGACCGATATGAGGCCGACCAGGAAAACGAGCCCGAGGAGCGAACCAAGGCGAACCCAATCAATCCGCGCGCTGACCGTCAAGTTGAGCTCGTCCAGCATGGCCTTCAACTCAGGCGTAATCACATCTCCCTGACTGATAATCCTGACCCCCCGGTTGATCATGACAGGGTTGTTGACGACCCGTTCGTAAGCAGCATTTTTGGCCTTTTCTGTCGCCTCTTGGTTAAACTCGACATTAGGCTGGAGCAGGAGTGTCATCATCCGGCCCACAAGGGCCGCGTCATCCGTGTAGAATTCCATGGTTGCCGCAAGACGTTCCACGCTTTCCCCGATGGCAGAAGCAAGGCCGTCCGAATCGATTGTTTTGGCCACAACGGCGCCTGACTCGGCAAACAGAAGGGCGGAGAAGTGTTCAAACCTGTCCTCCTCCATACGTATCAGAAGATCAGCATCACCGGAAAGAATGACGATACCGATCGACTGATCGCATGCGGATATGAGGGAGGATACGGCCAGTTCGATCTCATGGCTGTCGGGACGCCTTCGTCTTGTCTCTTCTGTTTCAGATGACGTTTCCGCAGGCTGGCCATCTTCCCCCGGCAAGGGATATATTTCGACAACCGGCTCCCGGTAAAGCGCGTCCCTCTTTTCCTGAACCAGAAGAATCAGACTGCGGACACGTTCCTGTGATTCCTCACTGCGCTCTTGCGAGCGCAACATGATATTGGGCACCTGCGACATTTCGGCAAGCGCCCGCCGGACTGTTTCCGCCTCATCGGCGATATCGCGGGGCGCTGAGATGTCATAGGGACTGATATCCCCGATTTGAAGGTCGTACTGCCGGGGTGTGGATCCGTAATAGACCGTCACGATGATGACCACCATGGCGGCCAGTACAAAGAGGAGATTTACAGTGACACGCAGGCGGTGCTTTTCTTGCTTCATCGGTCTATCTCCTGTCTGTCCGGCCCTTGCGCTGTGTTTCCGAATCTTTTTCATAGGCGCGGATGATGCGCTGGACAAGCGGATTGCGGACGACATCCCGTTCCGTCAAGCGTACACTCTTGATTCCCTCAAGCTGGCTGAGCAGGGCAGCGGCCTCCGCCAGTCCGCTTTTTCTTTTTTCTGGAAGATCAATCTGCGTGATGTCTCCGGTTACGACGGCTTTGGCATTGTACCCGATGCGTGTTAAAAACATCTTCATCTGTTCCCGGGTTGTGTTTTGCGCTTCATCGAGAATGATGAAGGCGTCATCCAGTGTGCGCCCCCGCATGTAAGCCAAGGGTGAAATTTCGATCTCGGCACGCTCCAAATGGCGCTGATAGGTGTCATAGCC
>JAAZGN010000082.1 GCA_012511185.1 Clostridiaceae bacterium | reverse complement strand
GGCCCGAAATCTGCGAACGCGTAATCTTGATTTTTCTGCCAAAAAACATGTGTTTGTCACAAATTTCACATCTGGCCATTGTCTATCTCCTTGTTTGACGGGTCCAGCCCGAATGATTGATGCAGCAGAAGGCGCAACTGGTATATTAGCATCATTTGGGCACTAGTGCAAACCCTTTCCAAAACCGGTGAAGTCAATTATTCTGGCGGAGCAAGAAGTAACATGGCCCAATGAGTCTCATAAAAAGATCCCGGCTCATACCAACAGGCAATTCCAATTTGAGTGTAGCCCCTTTCATCGTCAGGATGCGTGTCCAGCATTTTCATACGATGACTATCCGAACTCATCCAGCACTGCATAACTCTCTCTGGTGTCCGTTGTCCACACGCTATAATCTCTCCCCGATAAGAACATGGAATCGTGATAATTGTATAACCCTTTGAACCATTTGGCCTTACATGGGAACAATTCCTCACAAGTTCTTTAGCCCTTGTTTTGGCAAAAGCAACCATGGCAGAGGTCATGGTAAGTGCTGGTTTTCCAATTTTGGCTCTTTCGGCGTTTAGCAAAACAAGAACCTTCTGTGCGTAATTGTCATTATAGTATGGCTCCGGTGGTACTGTTGTGGTGGTTGTCGTTGTAATGGCCACCCGCTCAGTTTTTACTGAATCCGGCTTGGATATTGTTGTTTTCTTTGCTGCAACAGGCGGTTTTGCAGTCTTTTTCGTAGAGATCAAAGTCGTTCCTGCCGTCGAAACAGTTGTTTCTTCAGTTTCGACCTGGGTTTCAGCAGTAGTTGTGCCCCCGCTTGTCGCCACAGTCCAGGAGGTCGTAGATTCTCTAGGAGATTCCTCCAACGGTAGCGTTGCCGTCTGATCAGTGCCCGGTTTATCTACTGTTGGCAAGTCCACTGGATCGTGAACAAGGATATCCTTTCGATGGCAAGAAGCAGTAAAAACAGCTATAAGAATGAGCAATAAAGCAAGAAAGCGGGTCACTTTCTTCTTTTTGCATGTGACCATAACGACCACCTCAGTAAAACCCCCTTGTTTTAATCATCTGCCTTTTAGCATATATACCAAATTATGTACATTATGGAAAGTGTGATTGCCTTACCTCCAAAGGCTTGTATTTTTTCCGCCAGGGTGTATCATACATATGAATATGTGTTCATGTATCAAATCATAAGACTTGGAGGATGCAGTCATGGCTTGCCAACCGGATGATCAGGATTTATTCTGCGATGTACCCATGATTCACGAAGAAGCAGTCCGCCGCGTGTTCGGACTTCTGCCCCGGGAAAATCGAACTGAGGGGCTGGCCGAGCTCTTCAAGGTTTTCGGAGACCCCACCCGTGTCCGTATCCTGCAGTCCTTGCGTCATTCAGAGCTTTGTGTCTGTGACCTGTCCGCCCTTCTAGCCATGTCGCAGTCGGCAGTTTCCCATCAGCTGCGAATCCTGAGGGGAGCCCGGCTGGTCCGGAATCGCCGTGAGGGGCGGGTGATCTATTATTCCCTGATGGATGATCATGTAAAGACCATCCTGGATGTCGGCAGTGAGCATCTGGCTGAAGAAGCAGAAAGCAAAAGGTAAACTTGATGATTGACCAGGGAAGAACGTGCTCAAGCGAGGGCTGTGATCTTGGAGCAGGCCCCTCCTGCGGTCATTGCCGGACAGATCAAGTCATTTCACCGGATCGTTTTGTCGAGCGGTATCCGCTGCCCGGGCGCTTGGCCACGCCCGGGATCAGGATCCTGGCAGGCGTCCTTCTCTTCGCAGGCGGTCTGCTGGCCCGTGGCTACAGCACGACTTCCTTTCTACTTTTTCTTTCGGGCTACCTGATCGTCGGAACCGGTGTGATCATCCAGGCATTTACCGGTGCCCTGCGAGGTCATCTTTTTTCCGAACACTTCCTGATGACAGTTGCCACAATCGGCGCCTTCGTCATCGGTGAGTATGCCGAAGGTTTTGCAGTCATGCTCCTTTACCTGGTCGGTGAAGAGCTGGAGCACCGGGCCGTCGACCGGACCAGGCGCTCAATTGACGCGCTCAACCGGATCAGGCCCGTCATCGCCCACCTGATCACGGAAGAGGGCGTTGCGGACAGGAGCCCTGCCGGTATCATGCCGGACGACCGGATTCTTGTCTATCCCGGTGAGCGGGTTCCACTCGACGGCCGCCTGGAAAATAAGGGCGGACCGGTTGACTATTCCGCGCTTACAGGAGAATCAAGACCGGTACCCCTTGAAGCGGGAGATGAGGTAATGGCAGGAGCCATCAACGGAACGATGCTTTTGACCCTTTCCGTCATCCGCGACGAAAATCACTCAGCCGTCATGCGTATCATGCAGATGGCCCGGGAGGCGGGTCACAAGAAGACCCGCGTCGAATTGTTCACCGAACGGTTCGCACGCGTCTACACGCCCGTCGTCGTTTTCCTGGCAATCGGTATCGCGCTCTTTCCTCCCCTGGCGCTCGGCCTTGACCTCAGCGTCTGGGTCTACCGGGCCCTCAGTTTTCTGGTGATCTCCTGCCCCTGCTCGCTTGTTATCTCGGTACCGCTCGCCTACATCGCAGGGATCGGTAACGCCTCGCGCCGGGGGATTTACATTCGCGGCAGTCAATACCTGGAGGCTTTGACTGATCTGGATACGGTCATCTTCGACAAGACAGGGACGCTGACGGACGGTACATTCGGGATTACCGGCCTGGTGACGGCGCCCGGCGTTTCCCGGGACGAGTTAGTCTCTTTGGCGGCAGCCATTGAAGAGCACTCGACACACCCGGTCGCCGATGCCATCCGAAGATTCAAGGAGGAATCCTCTGGTATCGCGGGTGACATTCCAAACTTTGAAGCGGTTACGGACTTTGAGGAAATCGCGGGACACGGGATCGCAGCCAGGGTCGGCACGCAACAGATCCTGGCCGGCAACAGCAGGTTAATGGAACTGTATGGCGTGGACAGGGTGATGGAAGCGAATGGGGATCATGCCGGATCCACCATCCAAATTGCCAGGGAGGGGCGGTGGCTTGGCAGCTTATTCGCCTCCGACACCTTGAGGCAGGGTGCTGTTCAGGCAGTCAGCCGGTTACGCCATCAGGGAACCTCGTCGATCGCCGTCCTGTCGGGTGACCGGGAAGCAGCTGTCTTTGGCGCCGGCAAGGCTATCGGAGCTGACCTCGTCGCCTCGGAACTCCTGCCGGAAGACAAGATAAGGGAGGTCGAAAACCTGCAAGACATGACAAAGGGACGCACAGCATTTGTCGGCGACGGCATCAACGATGCGCCGGTGCTCCGCCGGGCCGATGTCGGCATCGCCATCGGCGGGCTGGGTTCTGACGCTGCGATCGAAGCGGCTGACGTCGTCATCATGACCGATGAATTAGAGCGCATTCCCGACGCGGTCTCCATCGCCCGCAAAACGAAACGACGCGTCCATGAGAACGTCGCCGTCATACTCGCTGTCAAGGCCATTCTTCTGACCCTCGGGGTACTGGGCATCACACCTTTATGGGGAGCCGTCTTCGCCGATACCGGGGTGATGCTCCTGACCGTGGTCAACTCGCTGCGCGCTTATTACAGCCGCGTCCGCTAATCACTCGTCTGTTCGGAATAATTCCGCCTCTTGCGAAGCTCCGCGATCAGATCCTCAAGGGGGATGGCCGAGGCGGCAAGCAGGACGATGAGATGGTAGACCAGATCAGCGCTTTCGTAAACAATGTCGCTCTTGTGGCCATTCTTGGCAGCGATGGCAACCTCGATGGCCTGGACTCCCAGCTTGTTCAAAATCTTGTCAAGTCCCTTGTCGAGCAGGTAGTTGGTGTAAGAGCCGGACACCGGATTTTCGGCGCGCTCAATTACGACCTTATATAGTTCTTCCAGAATCGCCTCGTGCTTCTCAGACACCTTCTCACCTCTTTCCTTTGATGTTATGTAAGGATAGCATAGAATCCAGAAGCCCGGCTAGCTATTCTTATGCATGATTACACGTATTTATTGTATTATATATCTGAGTTGTGCTTGACAAAGCTGACAGCTAGTGATAGGATTCAGTTGATGCAATTATAAAATTTCGTTTCTGCTTCTTGCATAGGACAACGACCGGACCCCCTCCCGGTCGTTCGTCTGTTTTCAGGGCTTCAACTTCTGTCAGAAAATCAATCAGTCAACACCAATGCGCGGAACACGCTCATTGATACCACAGAATAGTTCGTAATCGATGGTACCGTACAGATCGGCGATTTCGCTTGCATCTTTGCGGATCCATTCATCCTGACCGAAGAAGGTGACCTGATCTCCGACCTTGATATCGCCAATCCCGGTGACATCCACTATGCACCGATCCATGCAAACGCGCCCCCGGATGGGGAGCTCCCGGCCCTTATGGAAAAAGGAACCCCGGTTGGAGAGCAGCCGGGGCAGGCCGTCGCCATAACCCATGTTGACGACGGCCAGGACGGAATCAACCGGTGTCGTCCAGGTCCCGCCATAGCTGACGGGCGTTCCTGCATCCACGCACTCCACCTGCTCGATCACGCTTTTAACGGTCATAACGGGCTTGAGACCGGACCATGCTTCCTTACCAGGACCTGCTCTACCCCCGTAAAGTACGATACCGGGGCGAACCATATCGAAATGATAGTCAGGTCCAAGAGGGATGGCTGAGCTGGCAGCCAGATGGCGGATCACGCGGGGAAAGCCGCGCCTTTCCGCCTCGTCCACGGTGTCTGCGAAGCGCGCTCGCTGCAATTCCGCATAGTTGGGGTCGCAATCGGCAGTCGCCAGGTGTGAATAGACGCCGGTTACCTGGAGCGCCGGCTCATGCGCGGCAGCCAGGATGACTTGAACCGTCTTCTCCCTGTGTCTTTCATCCGCATTCAAGCCCAGCCGGGTCATGCCGGTATCGAGTTTGATGCTAACCTGAAGCGGAGGGCCCCCCGTTTTTTCGGACTGGCGGGCAAATTCCACCACCTCCCCGGCTGTCACAATAGACTGGGTAAGCCGGTAACGTTTGAGGTAGGGGATGTGTTGGCTCCTGGTTGCCCCAAAAATCAAAATGGCTGATCGCGCGCCGCCCTGGCGTAGTGAGATGGCTTCATCAAGGGTCGCGACAAAGAGATGGCGAATGCCCGCTTCCTCCAAAAGGGGCACGACAAGCTCAACACAGTGACCGTAGGCATTGCCCTTGATCACAGGCGCTATACCTATCCCCGGGTCGGGAATATGCGATCGGATGACTGCCAGATTATTGACAAGCGCATTTCTGGAAATCTCCGCCCAGGTCTTCTTTATATACCAGGGATCCTTTTCCTGCGTACACTTCATGGCAACTTTAGCATCTTTCGTCAGATCAACTTCTTGGTGACATAAGGTGAAGTCATGGCCCGAAGGAGCGCCGCATAGTCGGGAGAAAACTCCAGCACATCACCCACTTTGAAATCGCGCAGGGCCAGGGTGACATCCAGAATCATGTGGTCGCTTGACGCTCCAAGGAATCCGATTCGGGCTTCTTTCGGACTAAGCGTGTCACACCGCGTGTCCTGTTCGCCGATGGCAAGAATTGCACGCCACAAGTTCCCTTGATCCTCGAAGACAGGGATCTCGTTGAAGGAGTTGGGTCCGATTTTTCCCTGAGGAACCGAGGGTTTGCGCCGCAGCTCTACGATTTCAGCCCGCAGCGTGAAGACATCTTCATACATATCGCCGATGGAGCGCCTGTAAGAAGTCTCAATGCCCGTCAGGAATCCTTCCCCGACACGAAGATGCGTGATACCTGTTGGCATCCGGCCCTCCTTGAGCAAATAGAGAGAGCCTGAATTCCCCCCCGAAACAATGGGGAGAGGGATGGCGAACCGCTCGCGGATGGCCCCGGCCAGCAAGACCAGCTCTTCCAGCTGCCTTTCTTCCGGGATCACGCCGCCGTAACAGTTGAAATTGGCGCCGATCCCTGCCAGCCAGACACCGCGTAAATTGAGAACCCGCGACGCGATGTCGAGTACTTCCTCCGGCAGAAAACCCTCACGCAGATCACCCATCTCGACCATAAGGATGACCCCGTGTTTGCAGTCAAGGGCAAGGGCGGCATCCGACAGCGACTCGATGACGGTCAGATCCGAATTCAGACTCAGGTCCGCGTAGCGCACCGTGTCCATGGCCTGTGAGATCATGGGAATCCGCACCAGCATGCGCGAGAGCCCCAGGTCCTGGATTGTAGCCAGGTTCTCGACACGGGAGTCCGCGAAGTATTCAGCGCCCGCCTCATGTATGGCCTCAACGACAGGCCTCCAGGCACAAAGGCACTTGGTGACAAAGTGGATCTGGATATTCTGGGTTGCTGCCAACTTGAGCAAGGTTCCGATGTTATGCTTCAATTTAAAACGATCAATCAGCAATTCTGGCAATGCCATCTTTTCCTCCTGTCATCATTTTTTCAACGAGTCCATCATGAGCTGAACGGCAGCTTCCGGATAGGTTCTGGCGATGACGCCGCAAGACGCCATCAGGTAGTCTTTGTCCATCATAACATTCACTTGTGGAGGCGGGAAAAGCCGTTCACTGCCGGCTCTTTGCAACAAATCCATGACCAGAGGGGTCACGCCGGGCAGCCGGGTCAGGGCACCTCCGGTCGCGATCAATACATGGACAGCTGTCAGGTCACGCCCCCGGACCACAGTGCGCCTGCCCCGTGCGGTAAAAAGCTCAGTCATACGTCCGGCATGCCGGTCCAGCGCTTCGCGGCAACAGGTCCGCACCAGGGGAAGGATCAAGGCTTCCTCTTCCGGTCCCTGTGGTATTTCCGGAATGCCCCGCAGGCGTTCCAGGTAGTCAGCGGGGAGCCGTTCCCTCTCAACCGGGGTCATGGCACGGATGACGTGATCGCGATTGACGAAAACACCCAAATCCCCTTCCACTGTCCTTTTCGCGAAGGGTTCGGGATTGATCCGAAAATCGATCAGAGCTTCATTCCCCTCTGTCACCGAATGCACATCGGTGGTTGCCCCGCCGACATCGAGGGCGACCAGGTCACCCAGCACCGGGTACATTCTTTCCGCCATGGCCATAACTGCGCCGGGAGTGGGCATGATGGGGCCGGTCACCGCCTGGTGGATATGGGCCATCCCGGGCGCTTCGATGATGTGTTCCTCAAAAATTGCCTGAATGACGTGACGGGCCGGATCGATGTTCAGGTTGTCAAGCGAGGGATAGACATTTTCGGTCACATAGACTTTGATCCGGTGCTTTTCTGCCACAGCGCGGATCTCTTCGTCATTGTCGGCATTGCCAGCGTACAAAAAGGGAGTCTGCGGCATGGCTTTCGCCAGCTTTTGGAAGTTGAAAAGAGCTGTCTCCCGCTCCCCGCCATCCGTTCCCCCCGCGACCATGATGATGCGGGGCCTGGCGGCCCGGACGCGCTCAAGGTCGTGTTGGCGGAGCTTGCCGGATGAAACCATGCGCAGAACCGCGCCTGAGCCAAGCGCCGCTTCCCGTGCAGCCCGCACAGTCATCTCGGGCACCAGGCCATGGACAGTCATGGAAAGTCCGCCCGCTGCCGAGCTGGTCGCAAAGACCTCATGGGCTTCGAGATTCTCCCGGCCCAGCCGGGCGGCGAGACGCTGCCTGGCCAGTACGAGACCCCGCGTCACATCCCCTTGGGGAATGGAAGTCGCCGCCGCTGCCTGCCCGAGGAAACGGGGGCGACCCTCCCTGATTCCTGTAAACGCATTGACGATTGTCGTTGTACTGCCGATCTCAGCGACAAGCAGATCAACTTTCATCGGTTATGATTCCTCCCGCAGTTCACGCCGCCGCTTGACCAGGAAACTCGCGACATCGATTCCGTGGCTTCCGCGGCCAAAACCGGCATCCATACCCGACTCAACAGCCGTCTCGTTGACAACCTGAGTGCCTCCGGCAACCAGAATCAATTGATCGCGAACACCCTTTTCAATGCAGGTGTCAGCCAGTTTCTTCATGTTCTCATAATGGACATTGTTGTGGGAGATGATGGTCGAGATCAAAATGGCATCCGCCTTGGTCTCCACGGCCGCATCGACAAGCTTGTCAACGGGACAGGAAGTTCCCAGGTAATGGTACTTGATCCCGAATCCTTCAATTCCCCCGTGCTTGATGTCCAAAATTTCCTTCATCCCGACAGAATGCTCGTCCTCCCCGACCGTGGCCGCAACGACTGTCAGGGGCCTTTGGTGGACATCCGCCCTGATTTCCGCCTCGGACAGGGTTTCAATTTCTTCCGGCAGGACCAGTTGCGTCAAGTCAATGTCAAAGCCTACCTTGCCCTTCATCTCGATGTAGGTTCCCTCGGCCGGGTGCATGACCTGGCTGTGGATGACCTCACATTCAGAAAGGCCCATTTTCTCCCCGATCAGGATGGCTGCCGCCTCCGCGTGTCTTTTATCACAGGGCAACAACATGGTCAGCACCAGGGTCCCGTCGGCCAAAAACTCAACTTCGGGCCGGATCAGGTTGGTATTGTCGTAGTACTTCTGTCTTTCTTCAATGCGTACATTGACATTGTCGTAGTCATCGAGCTCATCAATAAACTGAATCTTGGACGGATCTTCGAAGGTATCTCCGCCGATCGCTTCGCTGGCTGACTGGAACTGAGGCGGGATGTGGTTGTTTCCAAAATGAACGGACACAGGCGCAAAGTAGTCATCGGCCCGGAGGTAAAGCGTATCGTTGCCGATTCCTCCGTCGAGTTGGCGCGCGATGCCGTCACCCTTGCGGTCAGGGTATTCGGCGCTGTCGACGAAGAAGCCGCCCTCAACGGCGCTGTAATAGCCGCCTGCCTCAATGATCTCCTCCATGAAGAGGATGGCCCGTTCCTTCAGCTCCCGGACACGGTCGCCCAGGGGTCCGTCGCGGTTGATGTCCACCATCCGTCGGATGCCGTCAAGGCCGTTGAGGGTCTGACGGGCCGTGTTGACCGCGTTGATGTTGAAGTAGTGCCAGGGCACATTGCGACCTTCATCAGGCGTGATGGTTGACTGGACGTCAGCTGATGTCAGCCGGGAGATGACCATATTGAGTGTATGCGTCACCGTCGTCTCGCGTGTCTTCTACTCTATGTACTTGGTGTTTCGCTGGGCCCGGATCTTGTAATCGCGGAAGAAATCGCGCAGGGCCACCGCGTAGGGCAGGTCAAGCCGCATGCAGGG
>JAAZGN010000081.1 GCA_012511185.1 Clostridiaceae bacterium | reverse complement strand
GCACTCACTGGGTCTTACAGAGATCCCCACATCCATTTACGGTGAAATTGACTTCGTCGTCCTGGCGCCCGGACTCGGGCTATTCGCCCTGGAGGTCAAAGGAGGACAGGTTAGCAGGAAAGAAGGCACCTGGAGCTACACAAACCGTTACAACCAGACCGGCGTCAAGTATCGCAGCCCCTTTGATCAGGCAAAAGATGCCGTTTTTTGTATCGTCAAGGAAATTAAAAGGGATCTGGATCGCGATTTTTCCCATCTGAACCGACTCTTTTTCGGTTATGGTGTCATGTTCCCCGACATCGAGTACAGGGCAAGCGGGACCGACGAGCAAGCCTGGCAAGTCTTCGACGTTCGCGACCAGGGCAATATCCGGAACTTTATCAGGCGGTTGAGCGAAGGCGCGGCCAGAAAGTATGAAGAAACCTTCGGCAGCCCGGTCGCATTTGAAAGCCTGCTCGGGAAAAAAGCAGTCGATTATATCGTTAACAAGCTGAGAGGCGATTTTGAACGGCCCGTGGCCCTCCGGATCCAGGTTCAGCAATCGGAACAGGATCGCACCCGCCTGACCGAAGAGCAATATCGCTGTGTTGATCACAATGAGGAAAACCCCCGGGTCTTGATCCGGGGCGGAGCTGGCACGGGGAAGACCTTGATCGCCATCCAGGAAGCTGCTGTTTCGACCGCCCGCGGCCAGCGCACTGCCTTGATCTGCTTCAACAAGAACCTGGGACAATGGCTTGAACGGCAGTTCAATGATCCAGCCCTGATACCTGCCTATGTCGGGACATTTCACTCCTTTTTGGTTGAGATGATGGAAAAAACCAGGGCCGATTTCGAGATCCCCCCGAACACCAGAGAACATAATATTTTCTTCAGGGAAAGGCTTCCGTCCATGGCCTTGCCGGTCATCAGGGAGGGATTGGAGAAGTTTGATCTGCTGATCGTCGACGAAGCCCAGGATCTGATCAATGATATCTAACTTGATGTAGTTGACGAAGTCCTCGCTGGCGGGATCAGGGATGGGAGCTGGCGGTTTTTCGGTGATTTCTCCAAGCAGGCTATTTACTCAGATCTTTTGACAGGCGAGGCGATGCTGGACTTACTGAAGAAGAGGGCCACTCACTCCCACTACACCCTGAAGATAAACTGTCGTAATCCCAAACCCATCTGTGAAGAGATCCATACCGTTACCGGTTATGCACATTCCAATGAAAACTGGATGAAAGTCGATGGCCCGGAAGTTGAATACATCACCTATTCCGAAGAAGAGGAGGGGATCCGTCATCTCGATGAACTCCTGAACGATCTTTGCCGCCAAGGTATCCGACCGGAAAAAATCACCATCCTCTCACGGCTGCGCAGAGAAAACTCGATCGTCCGACACCTGAAAAACCATGCCATCGAGAATTTCAGCGCAGGAGGAAACGAGGCGGTCAGCTTTTCCACCATTCATAGTTTCAAAGGTCTGGAGAACTCGATCATTATCCTGACCGACATTCACTCATACCGCGACAAGCAACTGATCTACGTTGCTTTCAGCCGGGCCGCGGCGGGGCTATACGTGATTGAACACAAAAACGCCCAAGAAGAGTACCTGGCACTTCAGGCTGAAAAGCGTTGAGGGCAGGCTTTTTTCCCTAGGGCAGCGGTTCGCTCTCGACCCCCGCCTTTTCCAACTGGCTCCGAAGCACCGGTAAATGAGTTTCGGCGGCAACCTTACCTGCAAAAACAAGAGTCACGTCCCTTTCGCTCAGCCGCTTGCCGAGATCATCAACAAAAACAGGAAATGCCGGGTTGGTTTCCAGCTCCTTCTGGTAGCTGCGCGAAAACTGGTCAAAGTTCAACCGGCCCTTATGATAGGCCTGGCGAATGCTTTTGCTGGGGGTAATATCTTTTGCCCACCCGTCAAGGGCTGCTTGCTCGCGACGGACGCCACGCGGCCACAGCTGATCAACAAGGATGCGGTCACCATCGGAAGATTCTGCCCGGTCGTAGACACGTTTCCATTTCAATGTATTCATGTCCATTCCTCCTGCGCGGTGCGCTTCAATTCACTTTGTACCCTGATTATCTGCGCCTGAAAAGAAGATTGCTGTAATAAGCGGCACGCGATTCAAAGCGCTTAGGTTCCGGTGCTTGCCCTGCCCTCGAAGTATTGGACAGAAAATACAGAGGCCAGCATAATGAGGCTCCCAAAGATTTCCCGGGTACTGAACCGCTCTCCCAAAATGATGACACCGCCGAGGACGGCGAAGACGGCCTCCAAACCCATGATCAGGGAGGCAACCGTTGCATGGCTGTCCTTCAGCGCCACGATCTGCAGGGTGTAAGCAACACCGCATGAAAAGACACCGGCGTAAAGAATGGACGGCATGGCAAGCCGGATCAGTGAGGCTTCCAGGGAAGGCTCAAATACCAAGGAAGTCACCAGCGACAGGAGGGATGCGATCAAAAACTGGGTGGCGCTGAGCGCCAGGGCATCCACATCCCCGGCGTACCTGCCCACGCTGATAATGTGAAAACTGTATCCGACCGAGCCGATAAGCAGAAGCCAGTCGGCCAGGACGAAACCGCCACTGACAGCGTAAGTCATGAGGTACAGGCCGACCAGGGAGGCTGCCACCGCCAGCCAGTGATGTAATTTAACCTTGCGGCCGAAAAGAAGCGAGATAACGGGAACCAAAACAATATAAAGGCTGGTGATGAAACCTGCCTTGCCGGCACTTGCCGTCAGCAGCGCATACTGTTGCAAAGAGCTGGAAATGAATAGAATCAGGCCGATCAGGAAGCTGACCTTGAAGAATTTCCGGTCGAGCCTGGGTTTTCTGGCGATGATAAAGGGTATAAGGACCAGAACCCCAACCCCGTAACGCAGCGCATTGAAGGTGAAGGGCCCGATATGCCCCATACCCGCAGATTGTGCAACGAAGGATGTGCCCCAAAAAAAAGCAGTCAAGAGGAGCAATAGATGAGCTTTTCTGCTTTTTGACACTTTAGGCGATTTCCCCAACAACTTTCCGGACCTCGTTTGCTCGCTCCATCTTAACCCATATGGGCAGTAAAAGTCTCTCCAGGAGATGAGACCAAGGGAAGGCGAATTCCGGTTATACTTATGACAAGATGACCTGCTGACTGATCAGCCCATTCTCCTTGCGGTACGATGGTTTGAAACAGGAAAAAGTTCCAGATGAAAAAAGATCCGCCTGGGATTGATACTAAGTCTTGTGCTTGTGATCCCGCTTCTTGCGGTATCCGCTTGCAGGACAGGGAAAAACGTAGAAGAATCAATTCTTATGGAGGGTATCTCCCTATCCGGCGAAACCAGCTTGATCACATGTGTTAATGCCACCTCTCCTTGTCCCATTGCTGACGTAGTTGCCTGTCCGGGCGATCGAGGCTGCCCGCTTGTTGGATGAAGCTGGCTTTTTGGTCGTTCTCAATGCGGGCGGCATCAATTCCTGCACGGGAGAAATCTTCCTCGATTAGTACTGCCCGCCTTATTTGTTTAAAACGGAATGGAAGGCCCCTTCAGGAGCTCTTCTTTTTATGATTATGCACGAAAATGAGATTCTGGCGGGTTTTTCCTTGATGTAGCGCGATTTTATTTGTATTATTGCATACATTAACGCTGAAAGTGCCGACACCATGCTTGAATTATCTCCCTTCTCCAATTTATTGGAGCAAAAAACCTACAAGTACAGTTTGCAGGATGTCCCTGAACCAAACCTGTATCGCGACCTCTTCTCATACACCGAGGTGCCCAAGGTCGCCTTCAACCACCGTCATGTGCCGATGAATATGCCAGAGGAGATCTGGATCACGGATACGTCCTTTCGGGACGGGCAACAATCTGTCGAACCTTACACGATCGAACAAATTGTGGATCTGTTTAAACTGCTGTCACGGCTCGGCGGACCCAATGGGCTAATCCGGCAGACGGAATTTTTCATCTACAGTGAAAAAGACCGTGAGGCGCTCAGGCGCTGCCAGGACTTGGGCTTGAGGTATCCGGAAATCACCACCTGGATCCGCGCTTCTGCCCATGATTTCAAACTGGTCAAAGAGTCCGGTGTCGAGGAGACGGGCGTCCTTGTCAGCGCGTCCGACTATCACATTTTTAAAAAAATGAAGCTGACCCGGCGTCAAGCCCTTGACAAATACTTAGCGACAGTTTCAGACATTTTTGATATGGGCATTGTCCCCCGCTGTCATTTGGAAGATATTACACGGGCGGATTTCTATGGTTTTGTCGTGCCCTTCGTCAATGAACTGTCCAAACTATCCCGCCAGGCAGGGATCCCGGTCAAAATACGTGCCTGCGACACCATGGGCTACGGCATCTCTCATCCAGGTGTCGCGTTGCCACGCTCGGTCCCGGGCATTATATACGGTCTGAACCATTTCTCCGACATTCCCTCCGGGATGCTGGAATGGCACGGCCACAACGATTTCTACAAATCAGTCACCAATGCTTCAACGGCGTGGCTTTATGGCGCTTCCGCCGTCAACTGCTCCATGCTCGGTATCGGTGAACGGACAGGCAATGTGCCGCTGGAAGCCATGGTGATGGAATACGCTGCGCTAAAAGGTGGTTTCAACGGCATGGATCCGACAGCAATCAGCGACATCGCCCGCTACTTCAGGCATGAGATTGGCTACAAGATTCCCATCAACGCCCCCTTCGTCGGGCGTGATTTCAACAAGACGCGTGCAGGAATTCACGCTGACGGTTTGCTCAAGGATGAAGAAATCTATAATATCTTTGACACCAAAACCATCCTGGGACTGGCACCCGGTGTCATGGTGAGCAATACATCCGGATCTGCCGGCATCGCCTATTGGTTCAATGATCACTACGGCTTGACGGGCGAACAGGCCATCAATAAACATGACCCTCTGATTACGAAACTGAAAGACTGGGTCGATTTGGAATACGCCAACGGTCGCCTTACGACCGTATCGACCGAGGAGCTTGAGGAGAAAGTACACCTCTGGTCATCCGGCAGCCTGAATGGAAAGATCGAAACCCAATGACTATGAATAACCGACGCATCTCGCTGGCAGACTATGTCTTTGCCAGACTCGAAGAAGAGATCCTCAATGAGGATTACAAGCCTGGACAGACTCTCACGGAGATGGCCGTCTCCGAACAGATGCAGGTCAGCCGGACACCCGTCAGAGAGGCTTTTCGCCGGCTACAGCAGGAAGGTTATCTGATTGAAGCCGGCAAGGGAAGTATTGTAGCCGGCACGACTCCGCGCGACATGATGGACATCTACGAGATCCGTATGCGCACGGAGGGGCTGGCTGCGCGCTGGGCTGCCGAACGTGTCACCGACGAGGACTTGGCTGAAATCCGTGATGCCATTGATTTGCAGGAATTTTATACTGCCAAGGAAAAGGCCGACCATATCCAGGAACAGGACGCCAACTTCCACCGCTTGGTTTTCCAGTATTGTGGCAGCCCGATTCTGGGTGATATGTTATCAGCCCTTCACCGCCGCATACAACGTTACCGCCGGCACAGCGTGGAGAACCAAATCCGGGCAGTCAGGGCTGTGGAAGAGCATCGTGCAATCTACGAGGCACTGCTTGCCCGCAACCCCGATGCAGCTGAGCGCCTGGCGCTGCAGCATGTGAAAAATGCAAAGGAACACATGGGGACGGAGGAAACCTCATGGGCCTGACGCTGGCAGAAAAGATAATCCATACCCATCTGGTGGAAGGTAAGGCGGTGAGCGGCAATGAGATTGCGCTTCGCATCGACCAGACACTCACCCAGGATGCCACCGGCACCATGGCTTTCCTCCAACTCGAAGCCATGGG
>JAAZGN010000254.1 GCA_012511185.1 Clostridiaceae bacterium | reverse complement strand
AGTGATATAAAGTGGGCGGAAGATGATGGGGCAACTATTGTGTCTAAACAGTGTTGGGCAGATTGGAGAGAATGGAAGGGAGATTATGATTTCGATGATTATTTCCTACAGATAGGGTATATAGAGGAGAAGTCAGATCCAGTATGCGGGACAAATGCAGATTTGTATCCAGCTGAGGTTGTTGCTTGGCCTTCGGAAGATAAGGTAGCTTTTTGTAAAGAAGGAAATCCAAGTCCGGGAAATCCCATATTTCCGATACCAGGGGCAACTACAGAATGGGATTGTATAGAGAATGGTGTAACTATTACATGCCGAGCGGGGAGGGAATTTTTAGATCCAGTATGTGGGACATTTACAGATCAGGAATACGAAGCATCGGATGAGGAATGGCCGTCAGTTATACCAGAAGATGCATTTTGTAAGGTAGGAACGCCAAGTCCTGCCTTTCCTACTTTCCCCGCTTCAGGTTCGAGTAGTTCCTGGATATGTATGACAGATAGTGGAGAATCTCCTTTATGTGTAGTTTCAAGATTACCATATCCAGTATGTGGAACAAATGAATCAGAATACCAAGCTACAGATACAGCTTGGCCAAAAGATGGAACATTCTGTGAGGAGGGAGAAGCAACACCTTCTCGTCCCAAATTTCCATCAGCGGGATCTAATACCACATGGAGTTGTAAGGTAGGAACTACGAGTGTTGATTGTCTTGCCACTAGATTAAATCTAGATCCAGTTTGTGGAACATATGGGGGAGTAGTATATCAAACTACAGATACTACTTGGCCACCAGGTGGTACTTTCTGTTCTATTGGTAGTCCAGAACCATTAAATCCATTATTCCCATCAGTTGGATCAAGTACAGTATGGACTTGTAATAGTGGGAATGGGAGTGTTAGTTGCTTAGCTTCCAGACAGAAAAATGAAGAAGCACCTACTGTTGTACTACCTTCCGCAGAGCCTCTTGTAATACCCCCTCGAACTACTCTTGTAGTTCCTCCTGTCCCAGAGAAAATTCCAGAGACAGGTATATTCGATGATATTGAAAGACCAGTATTAATAGGGGGTATATTGGTATTCTTAGGTATTACATGGTCATGGATAGGTAGAGGAATGTATATCACTATAAATTTCTTAGGAGAAGTGTATAGGAAGACAGTATTGAGTATCAAAGATATGAAAGAAAGTATTAGATTAAGAAAGAGATCTGCTTTAATGAAGAAAGATGTAGAAAGAAAGAAGAAATTTGAAAGGAAAGTATCTAGGAAAATTTAATATTACTTGTACTGCGGGTCTGTTTAAGGGTATATTATTCTACATAGATATATAAGGATAAGAATGAGAACAATACTGCCAAAAACAGGAGGGCTTTCAAAAAAGAAAAAGACAATATTGATAGTATCTATCGTTTTGTTTGTGTTGTCTGCAGGGGCAGGAGGCTATCTATTATGGAGAGTAAGTCAACCTGAGACTATAGCGCCTGAGGACAGTGAAGCTGTTAGAGAGTGTTTTGGTTTGGATAGAACAATAACTCTAAAGTTTTCCCCATATGAATCATCAGAAGGAAAACTTGAAATTGTAACAAAATTAGGGAAAGCCGAGATAGATTTAGAAAATAACCATATTGAGCAGAAGTTCAACAATTCATGCGATACTGTTGATACTATTAGGGCAGTTCCTAAGGCAGGATATGTTTTTGATCATTGGTATGATTCAAAAAGTGACAGGAGCTTTTT
>JAAZGN010000080.1 GCA_012511185.1 Clostridiaceae bacterium | reverse complement strand
TTGAGATCGGGAAACTGGTGTCAGGCATCCAAATCTGTTATGTCGTGCCGCTTTCCGATTAGTATTTGGAAATATTCTTCGCACATTTCAGGTAAGAGCTGCGCAGAGCGATCGGATTCCTGTGCCATAATTATGATCAGGGAGGATAAGCATGGTTACAAATAAAGATATGATTCATCTTCGCCGGGCCGTGGAGCTGGCCAGGCAGGCTTTGGAGGCCGGTGACGCGCCCTTTGGGTCAGTCCTGGTTTCCGGTGGGGGAGAAGTGCTGATGGAAGCCCGCAACCAGGTGGGGGGCGGGGACCATACCCAGCATCCGGAATTCAATCTGGCGCGCTGGGCAGCGGAGCATCTGACAGCTGAGGAAAGAAGCAGGGCGACGGTCTATACCTCAGGCGAGCATTGCCCCATGTGTTCAGCGGCTCATGGCTGGGTGGGCCTGGGCAGGATTGTCTATGCCAGTAGCTCGAAACAGCTTGCCGGCTGGAGGGATGAAATGGGTGTCCCCTCAGGCCGGGTCCGGGGCCTTTCCATCCAGGAGGTGATCCGCGATACCGTCGTGGAGGGGCCGGTTCTGGAATTGGCCGGGGAAGTCCGTGAATTCCAGCGCCAGTACTACCTTGGCGGGGATCGCGGATAATAAAGAAGCGGAGATTTCGAATTGGCCTTTACCTGGACACCGCAACAGATCCGCTGGTATGAAAACGCCAGCGACTATGGCTCTTTTCACAGGGAATTGGCTTTGATTCTGGCTTCTTTCTTTGAACCCGACGATGTGGTCTGTGACTGGGGGTGCGGTCTGGGAAGGCTGAGCCTGGAACTCGCGCCTTCTGTTTCCCGGATCTTATGCGTGGATCATGAGCCCCTCGTGCTCCAGTCGCTTGGCCGGCAAGCGGAAAGGCGGGGCATCAATAATCTCCATGTGGTGGAAACCGATGCCGACAGTTGCGGCCTTGTCTGTGATGTGGGTCTGATGAGCTTCTTCGGCACGCCCTATGAACTGATGCGGCGCCTTATGGGGCAGTCGCGCCGCCTGCTGATCCGTATCATGAATGCCGGCCGCACAGGCGGGGAGACGGCCTCTCACATCGAAGATTGTCTCAGAAGCGAAGGCCGCGTTCTCGAGAAGTTGGAAAAAGAACTGGAGTTCGGGCAGGCTTTGACAAGTCTTGATGATGCCCGCCAGTATGTGAGTTTTCATGAACCGGCGATCGCTAAGCGAGGTATGGATCCTTATCTGCAGGCCAATCTGCGGGAGACCGGCTCCAAAGAGTTTCCCTATTGCCTGGATAAGAAGAAAAAGCTTGTCCTTTTTATAATCGATACCTCGCCTCTGACTTGATGGAAACCGGGGCTTTTGGTAACCGTCAATACTGTTTCAGGGAATATTGCAAATTTCTGAAAATATTCTGTATAATTACGCTACGTTGACTTGTAACAACGCCACCTGGTTTTGACGATTCATGGTCCGATTCGAGTCCTGGGCGTCTGAGCCGTATCCTGAAGGAGGTATAAAATGGCTTATTGCAATAATTGCGGTAACCCGATTGACGAAGGAGCCACTTTTTGTCCATCTTGCGGCACGCCGGTAGCAAGGCAGGCTGAGGGAGCTCAGGCTCAGCAGGCGCCCCCCCAGCAACAGTACCAGGCGCCCCCGCAGCAGCAGTATCAGCAGGCGCCGCCTCCGCCCTCTCAGGGTCCTGCATTTATGAACACGCCTGACACAACGGCATCCTATTCCCGGGAGGATATAGAGCAGAACAAAGTGATGGCGATCTTCGCATACATCTGGCTACTCTTTCTTGTTCCTCTGCTGGCGGCACCCAATTCAAGGTTCGCCCGCTTCCACGCCAACCAGGGCCTGGTCTTGTTCATTTTCGAGGCCGGGGCAAGTGTTATTCTTGTCATTTTGGGCATCCTGTTTGCCTTCATTTCGCCGGTCCTCTCCTTTCTTTCAACCATTTTATGGCTCTTGGTCTGGTTACCTTCAATCGGATTGATTGTGCTGGGAATTATCAATGCTTCGGGAGGTAAGGCCAAGGAGTTGCCCCTGATCGGGAAAATTAAGCTTATTAAATAATATTTGCAGTCAAAAGACTTTGACTGAAACGGGACCCCGCAGCCTGCAGGGTCCTGTTTCATGCCGGTAACCGTGACAAAGGCACTTGACAAATGACGGGAACTGTCCAACTCTTATAGTCATGATCAAAACATTTAAATACATGCGCAGGCAGGACTGGGTCCTTGCTTTTTTTGCTTCCCTGCTCACCGTTTTACGCGTCTATTTTGAACTCAAAATCCCCGAATTCATGAAAAGGGTAACCGAGCTCATTATGACGGACGGGAGCACCCTGCGGGATATCTGGACGACAGGTGGCTGGATGTTGCTGACGGCCGTGGGGAATTTGGCCGTCATGATTGTCGTATCTGTGATGTCGGCACGGGTGGGCGCCTGTTTTGCGACAAGGCTGCGTATTTTGCAGTTCGAGCGTGTTTCCTCCTTTTCCATGGAGGAGATCAATCGCTTCTCGACGGCCAGCCTGATCACACGATCGACTAACGATGTTTCCCAGATCCAGATATACACCGCTATGCTGATCCGCATCATGATTCCAGCGCCTATTACCGCCATCTGGGCCATCACCAAGATCACAAGCCAAGGCCAAATTCAATGGTCGATCGCCATGAGTATAGCCGTTGCCTTTTTGCTTGTCATTATTTTTGTCATCTTCAAATACGCCATGCCGCGATTTCGCAGGATCCAGACCTTGACCGACAACATCAACCGGATTACCCGTGAGCATCTTCTGGGCATCCGGGTCGTCAAGGCCTATAACGCGGAACCTTATCAGGAAGCCAAATTCGAGGAGGCCAATGAGGCCCTGACCCACAACAACCTGACAGCTCACCGCATCATGATGATACAGGGGCCGAGCATGGGGCTGGTCATGAACGGTCTCAGCATCGCCATCTATTGGATCGGAGCCGCGCTCATCGAAGCTGCAGGGGCCCGCGAAAAGATCCTTTTATTCTCAAGTATGGTGGTGTTTATGAATTACGCCATGCAGATCGTCATGTCCTTCATGCGCATGACCATGCTCTTTTCCATGGCGCCGCGTGTCGCTGTATCAGCCAACCGCATCCGTGAGGTCATTGAGACCGAGCCAGCCATCAGGGACGGGCTTGTGGAAGAGGTGCCGGTAAGTACCACCGCTGCGGCCATCGAATTCAGAAATGTCTGCTTACGCTATCCTGACGGGGCAAATTACGTACTTAAAGATATATCCTTTCACGCGGATAAGGGGGAGACCATCGCTTTCATCGGAGCCACAGGCAGCGGGAAGAGTACATTGCTGAACCTGATTCCCCGTTTTTATGAAGCAACGGAAGGGGAAGTCCTGATCAACGGTGTCAATGTGAAAGAATACAAGCAGCATGCCCTTCGCAGAAAATTCGGTTACGTCCCCCAGACGGCCTTTCTGTTCTCCGGTACCCTGGAGGACAATATCGATTACGGCGATCGAAACGGGGGTGAAAAGTCAACTGTAACACTGGATGATGCCGCCTCGGTCGCGCAGATCAAGGATTTCATTGAAACACTTCCGGAAGGCTACGGGGCGCCCGTTGCAAGAGGGGGGACCAACTACTCCGGTGGACAAAAGCAGCGGCTGTCTATCGCCAGAGCGGTGCATCGCCAGCCGGAAATCTATCTCTTCGATGATGCTTTCTCAGCCCTCGACTACCGGACCGACCGGGCGCTTCGCCGCACCTTGAAGTCAAAAATGGAGGGAGCAACGACCGTGATTGTGGCGCAGCGGATCGGAACCATCCGCGATGCGGACAAGATTCTCGTCCTCGACGAAGGAACGATCGGCGGTACGGGGACCCATGCCGAGCTGATGGCAAATTGCCGCGTCTATCAGGAGATTGCGCTGTCGCAACTGTCCATGGAGGAGCTGGTGTCATGAGTCAAAAAGAGTATAAAATTGACGACGATACAAGGGTACGCAATCAGCCGCAGATGGGCGGCGGCCGCGGTGGCATCGGGCGGCCGGTCGAAAAGCCCAAGAATTTCAAAAAAACCTGGGGCAGGCTTCTGGCTTACAGCAGGACGGAGCGGGTTCCCATGATCGCATCATTCCTGGGTGCATCGGCCGGTGCCGTTCTTTCTCTGATCGGTCCCATGCGCCTGGCCAAGGTTGTTGATGTGATCGAAAAGGGAATGGCTGACTCCATCGATTTTGGGGCCATCGGTGTGCTGGTCAACGGACTCATCGCTATTTACGGCGTCAGTGCCTTGCTTAACTACTTCCAGAACTTCTTCATGACAGGGGTGGCGCAGACGATCTCTAAGCGGATGCGCCGGCACGTGGTTGAGAAGATCAACCGGGTTCCCATCAATTACTTCAACAAGGTATCCTACGGCGATATTCTGAGCCGGGTGACCAACGATGTAGACGGCGTAAGCCAGGCCCTTAATCAGGGGGTTGCGTCAATCGGTTCTTCCGTTACTTTGTTTTTCGGCTCGCTGGCCATGATGATGATCACCAACATCTGGATGGCCCTTGTGGCAGTCGGTGTGACCCTGATCGGTTTCTTTTTTATGACCTTGACAATCCGCGCCTCCCGCCAGTATTTTGTGTCGCAACAGCGCGATTTGGGAGACATGAACGGGCATGTTGAGGAGATCTATGCCGGCCACAACATTGTCAGGGCCTATAACGGGGAGAAAAACGCCAGGTTGGCCTTCGACAGGATCAACGACCGGTTGAAGACGAGCGCCTTCAAATCCCAGGCCCTTTCGTCCATGATGATGCCTATGATGTTCTTTATGGGCAATCTCGGATTTGTCGCAGTCAGTATCATGGGCGGGGTGCTCGCGTTCCGGGGCCGGATCCCCTTCAGCACCATTGTCGCTTTCATGATGTATATCAGGCTCTTTTCGCATCCCCTGCAGGATTTCGCCCAGGTGGCGACCCGGCTGCAGTCGGCGGCGGCGGCCAGTGAACGCGTCTTTGAGTTCTTGGAGGAAGAAGAAGTCGAAGATGAGCGCGGCAAGACGAAACGCTTGAAGGATGTCAAAGGACAGCTTGAGTTTCGCAATGTCCGTTTCCGCTATGAAGGCATGGATGAAGATGTCATCCATGATTTCACCGCTTGGGCCAAACCAGGCCAGAAGATCGCCATTGTCGGCCCGACGGGTGCCGGTAAGACCACCATGGTCAATCTTCTGATGCGCTTTTACGAGATCGAACACGGCTTGATTACCATTGACGGGATCAACATCCAGGATCTGACCCGGGAAAATGTCCGTGAACAATTTTGCATGGTCTTGCAGGATACTTGGCTTTTTGAGGGGACCATACGGGAGAATATCGTTTATAGCAAAGACCATGTCAGTGATGAGGATGTTATCCGTGCCTGCGAAGCGGTCGGTCTGCATCACTTCATCGAAACGCTCCCTCATGGTTACGACACCCTGCTTGGTGATGAAACGAATTTGTCGGCAGGGCAAAAGCAGCAGATTACCATCGCCCGTGCCATGATCGAAAATGCACCCATGTTGATCCTGGATGAAGCAACCAGCTCGATCGATACGCGAACGGAGCTCAATATCCAGCGGGCGCTCGATCAACTCATGGGCGGCAGGACCTCCATCATCATTGCCCACCGCCTGTCAACCATCAAGAATGCGGATGTTATTCTTGTCATGCAGGAAGGGCATATCATCGAACGCGGCAGCCACGACGAATTGATGGCGCTCAACGGATTCTATGCGGGACTGTATAACAGTCAATTTGAGACAGCGGCCTGAGCCTCTGTCGGAGGGGTTGTGCCTATTATATTGCCTGTAACTCTGCATGAATATGCATGAATAGATGCCGTCGATTGTACGAAGATGTCCCGATGGCCCGTCAGCCATCTCTCCAATTGGGCAGAATCGTTACCGCAAATTGTGACGATGTTCAAGCAGATCGCTCCATAGGCGCGAACAATTGACATAATGAACAGGTGAAAGAGGGATTGTGATTGAAATACGTTTGACAATGGCTCCTTGTTCATTTATCGTTAACAAAGTATTCAGTTTTCTATTTATAGAAGCAGGCCGCAGGAGCTGTCTCGATGAGCCGGCCCGCGGCGGGGTGAATGCGGTATGAAGAGGGGCGGGGCATCCGGCTGCATGCATCATCCTAGGGATAATCTGTGAAAAGTGGGAGGTAGCGAGGATAATGTGGCAGTATTTTATTAAGCGGGTACTGTTGGCCATTGTCACGGTATTCGTGGTAATCGCCATCACATTTTTTACCATGAATGCGATTCCGGGCGGACCCTTTGACAAGGAGAAGGCATCGGATCCGGCAACCATCAAAGCCCTGACCGAAAGATACGATCTTGATAAACCGGTCGGCGAACAGT
>JAAZGN010000245.1 GCA_012511185.1 Clostridiaceae bacterium | reverse complement strand
TCCCGCATCATCCGGATTCCGCCCCCGGCGTGAAGGTTTACCATGTTTACCCTAAGTTGGGAAAGCGACAGCATGGCAGAGGCAACCGTGTTGGGGATATCGTGGAGTTTCAAATCCAGGAAAATACGGTGCCCGCGGTTTTTAATTTCCCGCACTATGTCAGGTCCTGCTCTGTAAAACAGTTCCATGCCGATCTTTACATAAGGTTTCTCTTCCTTGAACAGGTCCAGAAACTCCAAGGTGTGTGTGCGGTCCGGGAAATCCAGGGCAATAATCACATCTTTAGGCATCAATGAGCACCTCCAATAATCTCTCTCAAATTTTGAATCTTGTATGCAGCCATGGCTTCGGGCAGCGATTCTATAATATCCCGGCAAGCATAGGGATTGACCAGGTTGGCACTCCCCACCTGCACAGCGGTGGCTCCCGCCAGCATCATCTCAAGCACATCTTCAGCACAGGAAACACCCCCCGCCCCGACGAGGGGGATCCGCACAGCCTTGTAAACCTGGTACACCATCTGCAGTGCAACCGGGAATATGGCAGGGCCGGAAAGCCCGCCGGTCCGGTTTTTCAGGACGGGTTCCCTGGTTTTCAGGTCCAGTCTCATACCAAGAAGCGTGTTAATCAAAGTCAGTCCATCCGCTCCTTCTGCCTCGCATGTTCGGGCTATCCCAGTGATGTCCGTCACATTGGGAGACAGCTTGATGATAAGGGGCTTTCCCGTTACACGCCGGATGGCACGTGTTACCGCACCCGCTGCCTGTCGCGAGGTGCCGAAAACCATACCGCCTCCCCGGATATTGGGGCATGAGATATTTACCTCCAGCCATCCGACTTGAGGTTGGCTATCCAGCTTTTCACAGAGTTGCACATACTCGTCAAGGGAGAATCCGCTGACATTGGCCATCAGGGGTTTGTCAAAATAGCCTGCGATCTTTGGCAGTTCCTCTGAAATGACCCGATCGATTCCGGGATTCTGAAGACCGACGGCGTTGAGCATTCCTGAAGGGCACTCGGCGACCCTGGGTGACGGATTGCCCTCCCGGGGATGCAAGGTCGTGCCTTTGAAGGAAAAGCTTCCCAGGCAGTTGATATCGTAGAGCGCGGCATACTCCTCTCCATAGCCAAAGGTACCACTGGCTCCGATGACAGGGTTCGACAGGGGAATACCACACAGCATGACTTCGGTGCTCACCAGATCAGTTCCTCCTTGCCAAAAACGGGACCTTCCCTGCACACGCGCTTTGGACCGGAAAGAGTCACGATGGTGCAACCCATGCACGCACCAAATCCGCAACCCATCCGCTCTTCCATGCTGACCTGGCCGTCAATGTCCGAAGCGAGGCATACTGCCCGTAGCATGGGTGCCGGGCCACAAGCGTAGAAAAAGGTGCTGTCGCCGCAGCGGCAAGCGTCCAACACCGTGCCTTTCACACCCTGTGAGCCATCAAGTGTGGCGACCGATGTCCGCACGCCCAGCTGATGAAACACTTCCTCGAAAAACACCTCGTCCGCACTGCCAAAGCCCATGACAACGGCAGGCTGCTTTCCCTCTGCCACCAGCTGTTTGCAAAGCATCAACAAGGGTGGCACCCCGGCACCGCCGCCGTTGAGAAGCGGACGGGCACCACTTGGTTCTGTGGAAAAGCCGTTCTCCAGCCCCGCCAAAACATGGACGACTTGTCCGCGCTTAACAGCGGCCATCATTTCCGTTCCCGCGCCAACAACCTTTTAGACAAT
>JAAZGN010000003.1 GCA_012511185.1 Clostridiaceae bacterium | reverse complement strand
GGTTGAAGCCAAGTAGAGGATCTGCTGTTCCGATGACGGCAGCCACAATTCCCTTGCCGTGTACAGTCTCATAGACGCGGTCGCCTGCTTTCAGAGGCTTGTCCGTCTGGTATTCACGGTACCCTTCCGACTGCAAAAGCCCGACAGCGAAATCCACGAATTCGCGTTCTGTCTTGCCCCGGTCGAGTGCTTTCTTGTAGTCTTCACCAAAAGCCATGACGGCTTTCATTTCATTCTCATTTTCAGGATCCCAAAGATTCTTAAATGAAAAGGTCAATTTTTTACGCAGCTTATCGGCTTCGTCCATTTTCTTCTTATCCTGCTCGCTCATACCATTCCCTTTCATCCTGCATTTGCTTTAGTCGTGTTCGTTTTGGCCCAGTATCTCGAATTTGGCCTGACGCTCCGGGGTCATCATGTCATGATTGAGATAATATTGTTCAAGCGCTTTTTTCACGGCCTGCTCAGCCAGGACCGAGCAGTGCATCTTCACTTTCGGCAGACCGTCGAGGGCTTCCGCGACTGCCTGGTTGGTGATGTCGAGAGCCTCGTCCGTCGTCTTGCCTATGATCAGTTCCGTTGCCATGCTCGAAGTGGCAATGGCGGAACCGCAGCCAAATGTCTTGAATTTGGCATCGACGATTATGTTGTTTTCTATTTTCAGGTCCATCTTCATAATATCGCCGCAGATGGGGTTTCCAACAGTACCCGACGCATCGGCGTCGGGGATCTCCCCCATGTTGCGCGGTTTCATGAAGTGATCCAGGACTTTTTCACTGTATTCCATCCTGACCTCCCCGGACTGCTTTATTCCAGCCCGTAACCACCCTTCATTTTAACATCCATACCGCCTTGTGGCGGGATCAAGGCTTTTAGTTTCCCCTTATTATAGTCGGCGTACAGGGGTGACATCTCCCTTAACCGTTCGATGACCAAGGGGATGTCGACCAGAAAACGGTCAATCTCCTCCTCTCCCGTTTCCCTGCCGATGGTGACACGGAGCGACCCGTGCGCGATTTCAGCCGGCATGCCGATGGCAAGGAGCACGTGGGAGGGATCGAGCGAGGCGGATGTGCAGGCCGATCCACTTGAGCAGGCGTAGCCAAGCGAGTCCAGCAGGAGGAGGATTGACTCCCCTTCAATAAACTCGAAGGAAAAATTGGCATTATTGGGCAGTCGTTTGTCGGGATGCCCGTTAAGTTTCGTATGGGGCACGCTTTCGATGACAGCCTTGATCAGGCGGTCACGTAGCCCGACCTGCCTCTTTGATTCGCTTTCCATCCCTGCAAGGGAAAGTTCAAAGGCCTTGGCGAAGGCGGCAGCGTAGGCGACATTTTCAGTTCCTCCGCGCTGGCGCCGTTCCTGGGCACCACCATCCAGCAGCCGTTCAATCCGAAGCCCTTTTCGCTTATACAAAAGACCGATTCCTTTGGGCGCATAAAGTTTGTGCCCGGAAAAGGACATGAGATCGCAGTTCAAATCACGCGGTTGGACCGGTAATGCACCCAGCGCCTGGACCGCGTCGGAATGGAAAATGACATTGGCTTTTCGGCAGATGGCGCCGATTTCATCGATGGGTTCAAGAGTTCCGATTTCGTTGTTGGCCATCATGACGGAAACAAGGGTGGTATCTGGGCGGATCGCAGCCTGTACGGTCCGGGGATCGATCAGTCCCTGGTCGTCCACCTCCAGGTAGGTGACTTCAAAGCCTTCTTTTTCAAGCGCCTCCATGGTATGTAAAACAGCATGATGCTCGATGGTTGATGTGATCAGGTGACGTCCCCGTCCCTGTCGCGCGCGAGCGGCGCCTTTGATGGCCCAGTTGTCCGACTCCGTGCCGCAGGAAGTGAAAAAGATTTCTTCGGGCAGAACCCCGAGACCGCCGGCGATGGATGCCCTGGATTCTTCCAGGATCCGGGCTGCCTGATGTCCCTCCTTGTAAAAGGATGACGGATTCCCGTAATTGTCACGCAAAACCGATAAAAGAAGCTTAGTTACTTCTTGTCCGGGCGCCGTGGTCGCAGCGTGATCGAAGTAAACGCGTGGCAATTTCGGGGCTTCCTTTATTCGCCGTTCCAAAGTTTTATCCATGGCCTTCTCCTCCCTCAACTCATTCCTTGCGACCGTCCAGGCCGGACCTGTCTTTACGGTTCCGTCGAATTTCCCTGACCCGCTTCATCCATTCCGCGATTTTGGATTCGTAGCCATATTCTGACGGTTCATAATAGACGCTTTCAGCTAACTCGTCGGGAAGAAAACTCTGTCCTGAAATAGCGGATGGGAAGTCGTGATCGTAAAGATAACCCTTGCCATAGCCCAGCTCTTCCATGCCTTTGACCGGTGCGTTGCGGAGGTGGAAAGGGATGGAGGCCGTCCGGCCGCTTTCGATCTCTGCCAGCGCCTTGTCAATGGCCTGGTAGGCGCGGTTTGATTTCGGGCTGGTCGCGACAGCGATTACAGCCTCCGCGAGAATGATCCGGGCTTCCGGCATTCCCGTCATCAGGGCTGCCTGCCAGGCATCATGAGCCAGTGAAAGCATTTGGGGGTTGGCAAGTCCCACATCCTCAGCGGCGCAAATGGTGATGCGGCGACCGATGAAACTGATGTCCTCGCCTCCTGCCAATGCCCGGGCCAAGTAAAAGACAGCCGCGTCCGGATCGCTTCCGCGCATGGACTTGATCATGGCGGAAACTGTATCGTAGTGCTCTTCCCCGGAAGCGTCGAAGTGTGAAGTCTTCTTTTGCATGGAGTCAAGGATGGTCTCACGGGTCAGGGTAATTGAGCCGTCCACATTGACAGGCGTCGTCATGGCAGCCAGTTCCAGACCGTTCAAGGCGACGCGTGCGTCACCGCCGGAAAGGCTGGCAATCATCTTCATGGCAGAGGGGTCAATGTTGATCTTCAGCAGACCCAGGCCGCGGCCTTCATCCTCGAGTGCCCGCTTCATGACCTCAAGGATATCCTCCTCGGTCAAAGGGTAAAGTTGAAAGACTGTGGAACGCGAAATCAGGGCCTTGTTGACTTGAAAAAAGGGATTTTCCGTCGTTGCCCCGATCAGGATCAAACGGCCGCTCTCAACCGAGGGCAACAAAGCGTCCTGCTGAGCCTTATTGAAGCGGTGGATTTCATCAATGAAAAGAAGGGTCCGCCCGCTGGGGGTCAGGAGCGGGTTTTCCGTATCGGCGATCACGCGCTTGATATC
>JAAZGN010000079.1 GCA_012511185.1 Clostridiaceae bacterium | reverse complement strand
TATGGCGCCTTCCATGTTCTCCGACGACAAGATTTGCTCGAGCAAGCGGCCTTCCTGCTTTGCCTTGTTGGTGGGTTCCGTTTCATCCATCCTGGGTGACGCCCACACTCCTGCACTACAATCCCGTTCCGCGGTATTTTCATGCCGGAAGTCCCACAACGTGAGTTGGCTGTGGTTTAACTTGTCACTTTCGGTAGATCCCATTGATCTCCACCTCATTTGTTTCAGCCCTTCCTGCTTTGACACAGTACTATGGCTTCTGCTGACTTCTCACCATTCGTTGTTACTGCGAGTGGTCCTCGCTGGTGAGACCTCCCGGGGTAAGACACTTCATTCTTCCATCCATTTACCTGCCGCATTTACACTCTCGGTTCCGGGTAACTTTCGGGTTTGACTTGTTGTGCCGTCTTGCCCACCTCGATATGCCTGATGCGGTTCGTGTTCCTCAGGCCGGATTTGTGCCGCGGACTTCCTTCAGATTCCACCTCGCGATGGGCACCCTTGTCTTTGGCTTGCACTTGGTCGTTACCTACCCGTGCAGGGGGGTCTTGCACCCCCATATGAAGCGCCATGCCCGGCACACACAAAAGAGACCGCCTTGCGGCGGCCCCTTAATGTCATGTTGGTTGTACGTTTTAGTACATGCCGCCCATACCTCCGCCCGCCGGCATGGGGGGCTCAGGCTCGGGGATATTGGCAACGATCGATTCGGTGGTCAGCAGGATGGACGCAATCGAAGCGGCATTCTGGAGCGCAGACCGCGTCACCTTGGCCGGGTCGACGATACCGGCGCCGACCATGTCGGTGTATTTTTCCTGCAGGACATCGAAACCGACACCCTTGCCTTCGGATTTGACTCTTTCGCAGACGACGCTGCCATCAAAGCCGCTGTTCACAGCGATCTGGCGGACAGGTTCCTCCAGGGCACGCAGAACAATGGCCACGCCTGTGCGCTCGTCACCCTCAAGGTCTTCCAGCAGTTGATTGATCTCGTCGAGGACATCAATGTAGGCCGTACCGCCGCCCGGGACAATCCCCTCTTCGACGGCTGCGCGTGTCGCAGACAGGGCGTCTTCGATGCGGAGTTTGCGCTCCTTCATCTCAACTTCAGTTGCGGCACCAACCTTGATGACGGCTACACCGCCCGACAGTTTCGCGAGGCGCTCCTGGAGCTTCTCACGGTCAAAATCAGAGCTGGTCTCTTCAATCTGGGCGCGGATGGCGGCGATGCGGGCCTGCAACTCGTCAGGATTACCTGCACCGTCGACAATCACTGTGTTGTCCTTGTCGATCTTGACCTGGCGCGCCTGGCCCATATCGGTCAGCTCAACATCCTTGAGCTCCATGCCCAGATCAGATGAAATCACCTTGCCGCCCGTCAGGATGGCGATGTCCTGGAGCATTTCTTTTCTGCGGTCACCGAAGCCGGGTGCCTTGACCGCTGCACATTGGAAGGTGCCGCGGAGCTTGTTGAGGATCAAGGTAGAGAGCGCCTCTCCCTCAACATCTTCAGCGATGATGAGAAGGCGCTTGCCATTTTGGACGATCTTCTCAAGCAGGGGCAGAAGGTCCTGGATATTGGAGATTTTCTTGTCGGTGATCAGGATGTAGGGCTCGTCGAAGACGACTTCCATCTTGGTCGTGTCCGTGACCATGTAAGCAGAGACATAGCCGCGGTCAAACTGCATGCCCTCAACTATTTCAAGCTCGGTGCCCATGGTCTGGGATTCCTCGACCGTAATGACCCCGTCGTTAGATACAGACTCCATGGCATTGGCAATCTCCACGCCGATCGCGTCGTCATTGGCTGAAATCGCCGCGACACGCGAAATATCGTTTTTGCCCTCGACGGCCTTGCTGTTGCGGCCGATGGCTTCGACGGCCTTATCCACGGCCTTGTCGACTCCGCGCTTGAGGATAATGGGATTGGCTCCGGCAGCTACGTTGCGAAGACCCTCACGGATAATGGCCTGAGCCAGCAGGGTCGCGGTCGTAGTTCCGTCTCCTGCGACGTCATTGGTCTTGGTCGCCACTTCCTTGACGAGCTGCGCGCCCATATTTTCAAATCGGTCTTCCAGTTCAATTTCGCGGGCAATGGTGACACCGTCATTGGTAACGACGGGAGAGCCGTATGTTTTGTCGAGAACAACGTTGCGGCCTTTGGGGCCCAGTGTAATGCGGACCGTGTCGGCCAGCTTGTTGACGCCGATCTCCAGCGATTTGCGGGCGTCTTCCGAGTATTTCAATTCTTTAGCCATTTTTCATAACTCCTTCTCTACCTGATAAATCAGTCGACGATGGCGAGGATGTCGCTCTGCCGCAGGATGGTATATTCAACGTCGTCGATCTTGACTTCTGTCCCTGCATACTTGCTGATCAGGACGCGATCGCCGACTTCAACTTCCATGATAACGTCTTTTCCATCGACGACCCCCCCCGGGCCAACTGCGACAATCTCAACGATCTGTGGCTTTTCCTTGGCAGATCCCGGGAGGACGATACCGCCCTTTGTCGTCTCTTCCGCTTCAAGTCTCTTGATGACTACGCGGTCACCCAACGGTTTAATGTTCATGTTCTTACCTCCATATCGGTTATTATTGACGGAAGTTGGCACTCGTGCATATCGAGTGCCAGCCAAGGAACAATATAATCAGGCTCGTCTTTTTTGTCAACTGTCTTGCTTTAAAAGATCGTGTCCAATAGTGAACGGAAGATGTCTTTTTCAGAAAGGAATGCCAGAATGCGTGAATTCTCCGTAAAACTGCGAACCAGGGGACTGGTGAGACTGAATGAAATCAGCACCATGACGATGAGCCAGACCGTGACGGCGCCCCATACCAGACCAAGAACCAGGCCGCCTGTCTTGTTGAGCCAGCCCACGACCGGTATCCCGTTCAGTATGGGTGTCAAAAGGCGGGCGGCAAGACCCAAAGCGACGCGCACAAGTAGGAAAACGACAACCAGTGCCAGGGCTCCCAGCACCAGCTGCCAGATGGAATGAACGGTTGAGTCGACGACGGAATTGCCGGAAGCATCGGGTATTTGCAGCAATCTCCGCGTCCAGTTTTCCGGCATACCCAGGTTTTCCAGTACGGACGCAAGACCCGAGGAAGAGTTACCGACCCCTTCATAAACCAGATCGGAGACATCTTTGATGGAACCGCGCAAAAGCCCCAAATTGAGAAGCCAGCCAGAGACGGGCCGTACTAAAAGAAACGCAATGGCGATCGAAATAAGGGAGCTGATAAAACCGACCGCAGTCAGCAGTAAACCGCGCCGATGACCGATCCAGATAAAAAGAGCGACAACAATCATTGCGGAAATGTCAAATCTCATAATAACTCACGATCTTCTCGAAATCCTGATCCAGGCCGCCACCCGGCCCGCGACAACCGCATTATCTCACAGTCATCCGCCTTTTGGTAGTTGCTCCCTTATGCTAGAATCATGCCCGGAGGACGCGCCATGCAAAGCAATTATATTCCCGTTCACAAGCTGATCCTGCTTTACATCGCAAAACAAGCCCCGGGGATCCGCCGGTCGCGCTTGCGCGACGCGGCGCTGGCCAGCTTGTCCATGGATTATCTTGATATGACGCGCGCCCTGGAAGAGCTAACCATGTCCGGACTTTTGCGCATAGCGGCCTGCCAGGAGAAATCCTTGCTCGACGCGCAGGACAGGGAAGTTGAGCACTGCGATCTGACAGAGAAAGGTCAACGCACGCTGGCTGCCCTCGAGAACCAGATTCCCGTCTCAACCAGGCGCTTTCTTGCAGCCTATCTCGATGAAACACTCTCGCAAAGAAGGGCAGCCGATACCCTTACCTCGGTCGTCGAGGTGACAAGTGACGGCCGTTACCGTCTCACCTGCCGGCAGCTCGGCGGAGAAGACGGCAGTCTTTCATTTACCGTCCTCTTCCCAACCGAAGCCATGGCCCGAAAGGCCGGTCTTACCTGGCGAGAAAAACCGGCTTCCGTTTTCTCCGCCCTGATCGAATCGCTCCTTGGCGAAGGCGAAAAAACGCCTTGACCGGTTCGAGCCCGGCCAAGGCGTTTCCCTGATATTCCATTTGATGAAGATCTTCTAGAGAACTTCCCCTTCAGGCAGCGCCTTCATGCGCGCCGCCAGCTCAAGGGCATAGACCTTGATGGCTTCCTCATCCTCCTTTGCCGGTAAACCGCGCACAAGAAGCGGCTCGAGGCGCGCTGCCTTGTGGTTGCCCAAGAGACTCTCGAGCTGCTTGACCATCTGCGAGCCCCAGCCGTAGGAGCCTGCGATCCCAATGTATTTTACAGGTGGGTTGATACCGCCGATCAGCATGGTCATGGCCGAAACAAGGGGGTGGGCCCCACCCAGGACAGCCGGTGATGCCAGGATCAGGGCTCCTGCGAAAACCGCCCCGGTCAGCACCATGCCAACGGGAACACGCAGGTCATGCCTGGCGCTGCCCAAGTCAACCAGCTTCACGCCGATGCCTTCATCGCTCAAGGTCTTGGCCAGCAGGCGGACCATGCGGCCTGTGCTGCCGTGCATGGAAACATAAGCGATCAGGACATCCCGCGTCGTCTTGTCCGACACCATGCGCTCATACTCGGAGAGAATGGTATCAGGCTCGAACCAGACCGGGCCGTGAGCCGCGCAGATGATGGCCGGGTCAAGTGCCCTGACCTGTTCCACGTAACCTTTGACATGCGACCTGAAAGGCATCATGATTTCGGAAAAATAAGTGCGCGATTGCTCGATGCGAATGGTCTCATCCGGTTTGCCGGGGATATCCGGTGCGTAATGGCTCCCGAAAAGATCGGAAGGAAACAATAAGCGCTCCTGGGGCATCCAGAACATGGTGTTGTCGGGCCAGTGGGCGAAAGGTATGGGCATACACTCCAGCGTCACGCCGCCCAGGTCGATTTGATCGCCTATGG
>JAAZGN010000078.1 GCA_012511185.1 Clostridiaceae bacterium | reverse complement strand
GCGCGACATCCAGCGCAGGCTCAAGGACGGGCACCGGGAATAAACTGGCTGGAGTTTTCAGCTAATCCAAAACCTTGATAAAATGGATGTTACGGCTCACTTCCACAAAGCCGGTTTTCTTATGGAAACGCTCACTTGCCAGGTTGTCCAGATCACAGTCAGATGCCATCACCTTGCAACCTTTCTCTTTTGACCAGCTCTCACATTGAAGGGCCAGTTGCCGGGCGATCCCCTTGAACCGGTATGTCGGGAGCACATAAATGGCCTCCAGGTAACCGCTGACATCTTCTCTGAAGGTGCCCTCGACGTATTCACGCCGGACGGCGGCGTGGGCGGCGCCGACGGGGGTATTGTCCAGACAGGCAAGCAAAATCGTCTCATCTTCCGACTGAATGATCCCGCGGTTTTCCTCGCAGATCTGCCTTGCGTCATGATCGGTAAAAAGCCGGGCAAAAAGGTCGGTGACAAGTTTCAGGTCGTCAGGACCTGCATGACGGAAGGTTAAGTGTGTCATGGCTGTTTGGGTCTGACAGGCAGGATGTATTTGGCGTAACAGGCCGGATCGAAATAGTAGTAGGAAATTCGCCCCGGCGAACGATCGGACTCAAAGTCAAGGTCATCATAGGAGAAGCTTTCCATGACCGTCTGAAGCAGTCGATAGACCGCATCGCCCTCGCTATGGTAATCGAAGGGACCGTGCTCAAAGATCAAATAGTCAGCTTGGGGGACATCCAGCATGAGAAAGGGTTGGGGGAGGGAGCTGGTGTAATCGGCTGGCAGGCGGACACCGTAAGCTTCTGCTTTTTGCCCGTCATTTTCGTAAATCCCGGCCATGACCTGGCCGCTGAATTGGCCCCGGACATGGTCTTCGCCATCCAGCTTGCCCTGGATGGTGTCGAGGATTTGGGTGATGGTGTCGCAGTCCTGGCCGGGGATCTTGTCCTGCTTGTCCCAGAAATCGAAATAGCCGTCGCTCTCATGGTTCTTGATGTGCATGAAACGATGGGCGGGCAGGGACTTGATGGTAATGGAGACGGCGTCAAAGGAGTCTTCCATGTTTATTCCTCCTGTCAGTTGCGGCAGCTGAGCCGCCTTTTTCTGTCAGTCACCGCTCAATCATACCACCGGATCCTGATGATCCAAGTTTTTTGTATTTGGGCGGTTCTGCCTGCAGGTTACCGTTTTGAGTGATCGGCATCCCTATAATAGAAAAGGCGTAAGCCGCATGGGAGGGACCTGAAGTGGAAGTCATGGAAAGGCAGGATTAATCCCATGAAGAAAATTATGATACTGGTGGCAGCCGTACTGGTCAGCAGCCTGCTCCTGGTTGGCTGTATGAAGACACCTTCTTTCGATCAATTGGTCCCGGGAGGTTTGGGTAACCTGATCGGCCAGACAGATAAAGAAAGTCCCTCACAAACCATCGAACCAACAGATATTGCTCCCGAAAAGACAGACCGTGAAGATCCGGATTCAGGGCCACATAATTCCTATGAAGCCTATCTGGAAGCGAAGTCGGCTCTGATCGACCAGATGACCGTGGCCTTCAATCAGTTGCCAGAGGCCGGCATGGAAGCGACCTTCTCCCTCTTTGGCTTTTCCGTCATTGACCTCATGATGTGGCCCGCTGCCATCATCTGGGAGGATGAAGCGACTGCCAAACAGATGGCGGGAGTCTTCGGAGTTTTGGACATGAAGTTTGAAAGAAAAGAGGGTAAGTCCATCCTCACCTGTACCCAGGACGGAGATACCGCGGCTTTTGTGGGTGAACGCATGAGCGGGGCGGACGGTTATGTCTTCACAGCCTCCTTCGGCGGCCAGGAAAAACTCCGGTCCGAATTTGTCCGCACCTCTTACGGCTTCGCCGGCCAGTACTATCACCTGGAGGACGAAGGCAAGACCACCCGCTTCATGATTGCCATTGAAGGTCATGACGGCGCAGTCGGCATAGAGAAAGATACGGTCCGGCCTGGATCTTTGACCGGCAAAGAAGCGTCAGATTTCCCCCTGACAGCTCCTGAATGGTACCGCATCCAGGGTAAGCGGCTGACGGGGATTACCTCTGAGGGAAAGGCGATTGATACCGTCCTTCCCTAGCAGGATGAAAATGAGAAGAAACAAGGAAGGGGCGCGTGTGCCCCTTCCTTGACCTGTCATAACCGGCAGGCACGGCCCTGTTAGCTTGTCCTTACAGGACCTGGGGATCGTCCTCCCAGCTGTAAAGGGTAGCAGGATCCTTGACATTGGTGTCGCGGCCCTCGGGCGGCAGATTCATGGCTGATTTGGGATTGGCCGGCTGGGTGGGGACATTGAGGTCAGCGCCTCTGGCCTTGTCCTTTTCCCAGGCATCCCGGCTGTCAGACTTCATGGGGGTCAGGTCGACCGTGCCGATGTCGATGCCCAGGGCCTCTGCCACGCCCTTGCCGTAGTCGGGGTCGGCCATGTGGCAGTGGACGATGTGGCGGTGCTTGATCTGCAGGGTCGAGTCGCCCATGTTGCGGGCCGTATTCTCGAAAAGCACCAGCTTCTGCTCGGGGCTCATTGCCCTGAAGAGCATGCCGGGCTGGCTGTAGTAATCGTGGTC
>JAAZGN010000077.1 GCA_012511185.1 Clostridiaceae bacterium | reverse complement strand
GTTCAACTGCCTGTAGTTGGAGCGGGTGGTCCCGGCGATCACGTGAGCGATCGAAGTTTTACCCGTCCCCGGCGGGCCAAATAGAATGATGGAGGAAAGCCGGTCTGCCGTGATCATGCGCCACAACATTTTCCTTTGCGCCAAAATGTGACGCTGGCCGACAAAATCGGCCAGCGTTATCGGCATCATGCGGTAGGCCAACGGCTCCCGCCGGCCGCCATCTGTTTCCTGCTCAGATGAGGTCATGGTAGAGTGGGAATCGCTCGCAGAGCGCTGCCACACGGCTGCGGATCTCCTCCCGGCTCAGGTCAAACTCAAATACCGCCTTGGCGATCAATTCGGCGATTTCACGCATTTCAGCCTCACCCATACCGCGCGTCGTGACGGCAGGCGTTCCGATGCGCAGTCCGGATGTCACCATGGGCGATTCAGTCTCGAAGGGAACCGTGTTCTTATTGGTCGTGATGTGAACGCTGTCCAGGCGTTCCTGCATCTCTTTTCCTGTTACACCGGCACTTTTTAACTTAAGCAGAAGCAGATGGGTGTCAGTGCCACCCGACACCAGTTCGATGCCGCGTTCGACGAGCGCTTGGCCCAGGACACGTGCATTATCGACGACCCTCGCCTGGTACGCATTAAAGGATGGATCAAGCGCTTCTTTGAATGCAACGGCCTTGGCCGCGATGACATGCATCAAGGGACCTCCCTGGAGTCCCGGGAAAACAGCCGAGTCGATCTTGCGGCGGTACTCCTCCTTGCACAGGATGATACCCCCGCGTGGGCCCCGGAGCGTTTTATGAGTAGTTGAAGTGACAAAATCAGCGTAGGGTACAGGATTCATATGGAGGCCCGCAGCGATCAGTCCCGCGATATGGGCCATGTCGACGAGCAGGAGTGCACCGACTTCATCGGCAATTTCGCGAAATGCCTTGAAGTCGATGGCGCGCGGGTAGGCGCTGGCGCCCGTCACGATCATTTTTGGTTTGAAGTCGCGGGCGCGCTTACGGACAATATCGTAGTCGATCTGTTCCGTAACCGGGTCCACTTGATAGGCTTCCGCGTGATAATATCTGCCTGAAATGTTGATCTTCATGCCGTGCGTCAGGTGGCCGCCGTGGGCAAGATCCAGGCCGAGGATGGTATCCCCGGGCTCCAGCATGGCATAATAGACAGCTGTGTTGGCCGAAGCTCCAGAATGCGGCTGGACGTTGGCATGTTCCGCCCCGAATAGTTCTTTGGCGCGGTCAATGGCCAATTGCTCGGCAATGTCAACAAATTCACAGCCGCCATAATAGCGTCTTCCTGGATAGCCTTCTGCGTATTTGTTGGTCATGATGGAGCCCATTGCTTCTAAAACAGCCTGGCTGACAAAGTTCTCCGAGGCAATCAGCTCGAGGTTCTGGCGCTGACGCCCGAGTTCATCCAGCAGGGACTTGTAAACATCAGGATCAACGGCCTTGACGTGGTCGTACGGCATTATTGTATACCTCCTTAAAGGGAAAATTTGTACATCAGTATAGTAACACAGTTGCTTTTGCGCGCGTGTAACAGCCATGGCAAGTGCCAAAATCAGGGTCGCCTGATGACTACACCCCGGCGGCTGTGTGCGGGTCGATTTCTTTTCTTGATATTCTTTCCATGGCAACGCGGACGATCCCGTCCATATTGAGATCTCTCTCTGCCCGGGAAGCATCCTCGAGTGAAGGGTGGGTTTTTGGATGCCTGGACACAAAAACGGTGCAACAATCGTCGTAAGGAAGGATGGATGTTTCAAAAGTTCCAATCCTGCGGGCGATTTCGATGGTATCGTTCTTATCCATGCCAACCAGGGGTCGAAAGACCGGCCTGTCCGCCACAGCGTCAGTCGTAACGAGCGCCTCCAATGTCTGGCTCGCTACCTGACCAAGGCTTTCGCCCGTAATAAGGGCTTTTGCTCCTGTCTTTTGCGCCAGTCTGGATGCTATGCGGGTCATGACGCGGCGCATGACAACCGTCAGCATGTCTTGCGGGCAAAACTCATTCAACTCAAGCTGGATGTCTGTGAAATTGACGACATAGAGATTGATCCGGCCTGCATAACGGGCAAGGAGAGCCGCCAGTTTTTCTACCTTGGCCAGTGCTTGGGGGCCCGTGTAGGGGAAAGTATGAAAGTAGATGGCGTCGATGATCATGCCGCGGGAAGCCATCAAGTAGCCGGCCACCGGGCTGTCGATTCCGCCTGACAATAAAAGCATGCCACGCCCGCTCATGCCGACCGGCAAGCCTTTGGCTCCTTCCACAATATTATGGTAGAGATATATGCAGTCTCTGACCTCGACGAAAAAAGTAAGGTCGGGTTCATTCATCCTGACGGTCAGCTGATCAGGCCATCGCTCAAGGAGGGCAGCTCCCAGTTCACAACAAAGCTCATAGGAGCTTAAGGGGAAGGTCTTGTCAACGCGGCGAGCCTCAATCTTGAAGGTTCTCTTTTCGGCTCCCCGCAAAATATCCTGCGCATAATCCACAAGTATCTGTTTCAGAGCCTCATAGTCTGCTTCCAGCTCAAGGGCGGGACTGACCGAGACGATACCAAAGACACGGGACAGCCTGTCGATCGCTTCCCACATCAGCGTTTCATCCTTTAAGGACGTGTCACCGGCACCCCTGACCCAAATGCGGGAATGACTCTGTTCAATCTCAAAGGCGCCCAAATCCGTCAGGCGTCTTTTCATATTTCCGATCAGGCGGCTGATGAAACGGCCACGGTTGAGTCCTTTGAGAGTGATCTCTCCCAGCCGGACCAGAATCAAGGGATGGCAGGTGGTGGCGGTCACAATCCCTCCTTAGCGCGATTCGATGGCATAGCGTGCGAAGTGGGCAGCAATGCGTTCCGCAAGGATCCGGATGTCTTCCTGTCTTTGATTGGGGTTGAAACTGATCCGGACCGCCGAAAGAATGGTCTTCCTGTCATAGCCCATGGCGGCAAGGACCCTGTTCTCCCCTGCATGCTTGGAACCGCAGGCAGAACCTGTGGACAGGTAGATTGACTCGGCTGACAGGGCGTGCATGAGGGTCTCACCCCGGATCCCGGGAAAGGCGACTGCCAGAACATAAGGCGAGCCGTCGTGCGGCGACAGCACCTGATGGGGAATCCTTCGTTCGGCCATTTCTTGGAGGAACTGCTGTCGCAATGTCCTGGTCACCTGCAGACTGTCTTCCAGCCGGCTCACATGAATCCGAATCGCTTCCGCAAGCGCCAGGGCGCCCGGCACATCAACCGTTCCCGAACGAAAGCCTGATTGCTGGCCACCGCCGTGAAGGAGCGGTGTCAGCCGGATATTCCCGCTCTTGATAAGCAGGCCGGTTCCTTTTGGAGCGCCGATCTTATGGCCGGCGACTGAGGCCAGATCCAGGCATGAGGTCCGGAAAGAAAAGGGTAATTTACCGCAAGCCTGCACAATGTCACTATGAATAACCGCCTGGGGGGCCAGGCGTCGAATGGCGGGAACCAGCGTGGGGAGCTCATTGATCGCGCCCGTCTCATTGCTCACGGCGATCAGGCTGACCAGTGAAGGGGCGGCTTCTTTCAAGGCTACCCGCAGCGCGCCCCCGTCCACCTGCCCGCTACCAAGAAGTGGTATGCGTACAAGTTCAAAATTCCGGCTTTCACGGAGGTATTCCAAAGACGCCAGAACAGCATCGTGCTCGCCGGCAGACGTTACCACCCGTCCAGGCAGTTTACGCAACTGGCCGGCTGTGCCCTTGAGGGCATGGTTGATTGATTCCGTACCGCCCGAAGTAAAAATGATATTTTCCGGCAGACAATCAAGGGAATGAGCGATGGAATGGCGGGCGCGATCATAATGACCGGCGGCCTGAATCCCGCCGGCATGGGGCGAAGAGGGATTATTGGCCGCCTCAGCCAGGCGGAGGGCATAAGCCTCCAAAACTTCAGGCAAAACCGGAGAAGTTGCCGTTGTATCAAAATCGTAAAACAAGGTCTTCAGTTAATTTCCAGTTGCAATAGATCCGGGCGCAGAACGACCCGCAAATGCTCACAGACAGATCCGTTTCGCCCGTAAAGCTGACCGGACACGGCCAGGACGATTGTCCTTCGCGGGATCTCAAGCGCCATGGCTTCCCTGTTTTTCGCCGGTCTTGCCAAGAGGGCAACATTTCCCTTGATCGGCAAAAAGGCGTACTTATTGCTCTTAATTTCAATCATGCGTTTCCCGGAGGAAATACTCTGGCCAAGATTGGGAAAAACCTGGGCGGATATGTGGGAGGTACACCATCCGTAGACACGTTCTTCAAACATGATAGGCCATTGGAGCATCCAGTAGCCCGCATGCTTGACATCGGGTATGTTGAAAGCGGCGTCCAGTTCCGGGTCGGGATCCATGTGTTGAACCGGTTGCAGATTGATATCATCATAAGAAGAGAGATTAAGAAAACTGAAAGTCAAGGCATTGAAGTGAGGAATGGAAAAGCGCTCCGGCTCAACGGCGACAAAGGTTCCCCTTCCTTTTTGTATCTCGAGTATACCGTCCGAAACGAGGTCGGCGATGGCTTGCCTGACAGTTGGCCGGGACAAGTCGAGTTCCTCGCACAACGTCATCTCCGAAGGAATGCGCTCCCCCTGCCGGTAGACACCCTCCTGAATACGTTCGACGATTAATTCCCGTAACTGCGCATATAGTGGAACACTGCTGTGCCGATCAAGTTTCATGGTGACGTCTCCTCCGCAAACTGATGCTTACATCATATCATAGATACAGGGTACGAAAAGACGTGAGGACGGGCGAGTTTTGTAGGTCGGGAACAACCGGTTTAAAAGGGAATGAACTGGATTGAGACGACTTGTCCGTCGCGGTCAAGATCGGCTGCCGCGTAAAGAAAGGCCATCGGTCGGCCGGCCAGGTCCCGGTGCTGATCCGTCCACAATGCGGCAACGCTTCGTATTTTCTCAACCTGAGGACTTTGAAGTGCCTGCTCAACGCCTCCGAAAAAAAGGGTCCCGCCTCCCCTGCCCTTGCACTCAATAATATGCAGGGTACCCTGAAAAAGGGAAATGAAATCGATCTCACCAACTCCCTGGACTGCGTAACGGTGTTCAAGTATTTGATGTCCTTGGGTAATCAATTCCTGCGCGATCAACCGTTCAATTCTCAACCCGATATGGTAAGGAGACTGTTCAACAGCTTTACCACTGATTCCCGAAAGGAAACTTCTGCGGTGGATCGGGCACGCGCCATATTGCTTGATGGCATCGATGTGGGCGCGGGTCCCGTAGCCTTTATGGGAGGCGAATCCGTAAGCCGGATAAACCTTATCCCAGTTCTCCATCATCCGGTCTCTTGCAACCTTGGCCAGGACGGATGCGGCTGCGATCACATTGTGCCTGGCGTCACCTTTTGGCTCGGCAAGCACCGGATAGTCAAAGCCTTGAAGGGAGACCGCATCAATCAATGCCATATCCGGCTTACGCGGCAACTCGGAAAGGGCTCTCTTCATGGCTTCCTTCGTGGCCAGCAAAATGTTGGTCCGGTCGATTTCTTCCGGGCCCACCATGGCGATCGACCAGGCACTGGCATCTCTGCGGATTTGCTCAAAAAGATAGTCTCTTCGCCGGGCGGTCATTTTTTTTGAATCATTCAAGCCATAAAAGACTCCGTCTTCAGGTAAAATACAGGCGGCGGCGACCACAGGTCCGGCCAGCGGTCCCCTGCCCGCTTCATCAACACCCGCTACCGCCCGATAACCTTTGGACCGAAGCTCTTTCTCAAAAACAGCCATTGCCTCGAAGCGGTCGATGTCACGCTTGGTGATGCGGATCACGGCTTGCACTCCGCCTTCAGTCATCGGAAAGCTTATCTTCAAGCGGCCACTCAAGGGTCAGATGGCCGATCCTGCCGGCGCGGAAATCGTCAATCAGCATGGTAGAGAATCGTGAAAGATCAGCCTCTTCCCGGGAAAGAAGGCAGCCCATTCTAAGTGCCGCGGCCTCAAAGTCCTTCCCCGCACCGTAACGACCGGCCATTTCCTGAGGGTAGGATTT
>JAAZGN010000076.1 GCA_012511185.1 Clostridiaceae bacterium | reverse complement strand
CAAATGGGATGAGCTTTCAAGTCTGCTTCAGAACCAGAGTGAAATGTTCGATTCTCATGGGCATCGTCGCAAGCTGATCATTTTCACCGAGCATCGCGACACCATGAACTACCTTCATGAACGGATCGGGTCGCTGATCGGAAAGCCGGAATCCATTGTGATCATCCACGGTGGAATGGGCCGTGAAGAGCGAAAGAAAAGCGAATCGCTCTTCACGCAGGATAAAGATACCGAAGTGCTCATCGCCACAGACGCGGCGGGTGAAGGTATCAACCTGCAGCGTTCTCACCTGATGGTCAATTACGACCTGCCCTGGAACCCGAATCGCCTCGAACAACGCTTTGGCCGCATCCATCGCATTGGGCAGACCGAAGTCTGCCATTGCTGGAACCTTGTTGCATCCAAGACACGGGAAGGCGACGTGTATCACCGTCTGCTGGAAAAATTGGAGGAGGAGCGTAAGGCGCTGGGTGGGAAGGTCTTCGACATTCTCGGCAAGCTGCTTTTCGAAGATAAACCTTTGCGGAATCTCCTTGTGGAGGCCATCCGCTACGGAGACCGTCCGGAGGTGCGTGAACGGCTGAACAAAGTCGTCGACAACGCTATGGATAGGGATAAGCTCCGCGACCTGATCGAAGAACACGCCCTGGCCCACGACTCCATGGATGCTTCGCGAGTACGAAGGATTCGGGAAGATATGGAGCGCGCCGAGGCCCGCCGCCTGCAGCCCCATTTCGTTGCCGCCTTTTTCAATGAATCTTTCAAAAAGCTTGGAGGTACTTTACGGGAAAGGGAGCCGAAACGATATGAGGCCACTCATGTTCCAGCGGTCATTCGCAACCGGGACCGGATCATCGGCAGGCGCGATCCTGTTCTTACACGATACGAACGCCTGTCTTTTGAAAAAGAGCTGATCAGCATCCCGGGTAAACCTCTAGCCGAATTTATCTGCCCCGGGCACCCACTGCTTGATGCCACAATAGACCTGACACTTGAACGGCACCGGGATCTCCTGCGGCAAGGCGCCATCCTGGTTGATGATAACTCCCCAGATGAAGATTTGCGTGTGCTCGTTTACCTGGAGCACTCTATCCAGGATGCACGCACGGATCGGAATGGCAACCGCCGCATGGTTTCCCGCCAGGTGCAGTTCGTGGAAGTTACCGCATCCGGTGATGTCCGTAGGGTGGGGTATGCGCCCTACCTTGACTACCGCCCTCCCACGGAAGCGGAACAGGTCGTTATCCGGCAAATGGAAGAACCCGGCTGGCTGCAAAATGGAATCGAATCGCGCTCCCTCATCTATGCTGCCCCACACGTGGTGCCCTCCCATCTTAACGAGGACAAAAACCCAGCTGAACAGCTGGCAGATAAAACCATGGCCGCGGTCAGAGAACGGCTTACGAAAGAAATCAACTACTGGGACCATCGGGCGGAACAGCTTAGGCAGGAGGAACTGGCAGGCAAGGTCAATGCCCGGATCAACTCCGCTAAAGCTCGTCAGCGGGCCGATGACCTGGCCCAGCGGTTGCAGCGGCGGATGGATGAGCTGCAGCAGGAACGCCTTGTCTCGCCGCTTCCGCCTAATGCCATCGGTGGTGCACTGATCATCCCGGCCGGACTTCTCCTGAAATTAAGCAAGGGGGAAAGTACCTCATTGCAAGCAAGGGAGACCCGACGGATTGAAATGATCGCCATGAGGGCGGTGGTTGAAGCTGAGCAAAGACTTGGTTTTGAGCCCCGCGACGTAGCAGCCGACAAGTGCGGCTACGACATTGAATCGCGTGACCCGGCTGGAGAGTCGTGCCTGCGTTTTATCGAGGTGAAGGGGCGGGTTCAGGGGGCGGATACGGTAACCGTCACCAAAAACGAGATTCTCACCGCACTGAACAAACCGGATCAGTATATTCTAGCCATTGTGCAGGTCGATGGCGAAAACGCTTCAGACGTTACTTATGTTCGGAAACCCTTCGGCCAAGAGCCGGATTTTGGCGTTAGCAGCGTCAACTATAAGTTGTCAGAGTTGCTGGTCAGGGGAGGGCCGCCGGGATGATGCGCCCACCGCCCTATTTTGAGCATGTCCGTAAAACTGCGGCCAGACGTTGGGTTCAGCTTGAACAGGATCCTGTATTGGCCGGACCCTGGCACCAGTTGTTCAAGCAGGTACAAAGCCCCCGCCATGTGATTTCCGAACTTCTGCAGAATGCAGATGATGCCGGCGCGACTATGGCCTCTGCGGACATTCGAAATGGGGAATTCGTATTCATTCATAACGGAGAGGACTTTACAGAGGAACACTTTACCTCCCTTTGCCGGTTTGGCTATTCCAACAAGCGATCCCTTCACACTATTGGATTTCGAGGAGTTGGTTTTAAGAGCACCTTCAGCCTTGGGGATGAAGTTCGGCTCAGAACTCCTTCGCTATCGGTGGCCTTTCGGCGCAGCCGTTTCACCGAGCCTATATGGATAGACCAAAACGGAACCCCGGCCAGTCACACACAAGTAAGTGTTACGATTCGGGACCCACACCGCCTGAGAGAACTGAAAAAGAACCTTGAAGACTGGGCAAAAAGCCCGGCATCACTGCTTTTCTTTCGTTCTATCCGTCACCTGACCATCAGTGGCATAGAAATTGGTTGGGAAACACAAATGGAAGGGCCTGTACCCGGGTCAAGGTGGTTCTCATTAACTGGAACGCCCGATCGGCAGGTACTGTTAATCCAGTCTGATCCAGAGCCATTTCCGTCTGAAGCGCTTGACGAAATCCGTCAGGAGCGCATGGTTGCGCTTGATGAGGAAACAGACCTGCCTCCCTGCAAGGTGGAGCTGGTTCTCTGTATGAAGGGCCGCCTTTTTGTGATTCTTCCCACTGGAGTGCTGACCAAGCTTCCTTTTGCTTGTAATGCGCCGTTCATCCAGGACCCGGCCCGCGTAAAAATCAAGGACCCGGAGATTTCGCCGACAAATCGCTGGCTCCTGGATCGGGCCGGAAAATTGGCAGCAGGCTCCTTACTTCGGTGGGTTGAAAAGAAGGATATAGAAATAAAAGAACGCTGCAAAGCTTACACGCTGCTACCGGATATTGATCACGATGGCGATTCGCTGGAAGGTGACTGTGAAAGGTTTGTCGAGGAAGCATTCAAATCCGAATTGACAGATAAGCCTTTCCTTCTCCTGGAAGACGGCTCATTGGCAAAGGGAAAAGGCTGTGTCGCTGTTCCCCAAGCTCTTCTCAACATATGGCCGGGCGATCTCGTCTCTAACCTGTTTACTGATGATGCCATCCCGATCCTATCTCGACATATATCAGCCAGGAACCGAGACAAGCTGATCAATCAAGAAAGCATAGACGAAATCGACAAGATAGATGTTCTGTTCACGCTCAAAATGGAACACCCGCCAAAACCGGACACCTGGGCACAGTTACTGCTACTATGGGACTTTGTAGCAGAAGATATTATAGGCAGTCGCCCTACACGAAATCTTGAAGCTGTTCGTATCCTTCCGGTCCATGGCAAGGATGTTCTGTATGCTGCTAACGAAATTGTACGGTTGGGAGAAAAAAGACTCCTCCAGTCTCAGGAGGATTGGAAGTTTCTTTCGGAGTGCCTTCTTGTCCTCAATCAGAACTGGCCGCGATTCCTGGCAGAACAGCGCCTACGGGCAGAGCGGAGCAAAAACGATAGTCTTTTGGGGCAGGCTGCATCTGCTAACAGGATTTTAGACGCCTTAGATCTTGGACAGGCCAGCGATGTGAGTCAGGTAATTCAACAAGCTGCTGAGAAGTTTTTCAGTAAAGAAGGATGCGACATAGAGGACTGCATTCGGCTGGCGCAACTGGCTGCAACCTTGGGAGCTACGGTATCTGAGAGCTTTCAGTTCGTTACCCGTGATGGTTATCGCAGGCCAGTCAGTGAACAGATTGTTTACGATGCAAACAACGATCTTGATGCATTTCTTCCTGATCAGTGGTACCAAAGCCACGTGCTGCACAAGGACTATGGTGTTCTTTTGTCCTGCTCCGGGGAAGAATGGCGTCTCTGGATCACATCCGGGCGCAGTCAGTTGCTTTCTTTTGCCCCTTTACAACAGATGGAAAAACATGAATGGGACAGAAGTTTCGTTATCACACTGCTCAAGGACCGTGGCTTGAGAGGTGAACCAACTTTTCCGTATCAAAGAGACGATTTCACTCTGGAGGATTGGGACTTCCAAGAGGAACACTGGACGTTCTGGCAAGAAACTGCCCGAAGAGATCCTCTGATATGGGGTAAAGCTTTTTCCCGTATCTTGCTGGCACCGAAAGAATATTGGACACCATTTCGCGGCTTGAAGGCTTGGCAAAATGGAACAACTTACAAAAGGCCTTTAACAAATGAGGCCTTGTTGCCAGCCTGGATTGCTAAGTTCCAATCTCTCCCCTGCCTGCAGGATACCAACGGCCGTTACCGAGAGCCTGCTGAACTTTATTGCCGAACCCGAGAAACCGACCCGTTGTTTGGAGTTGAGGCATTTGTTCGCCCTGAGTACGATACTGAACAAACTCGTCCCCTTCTGATAAAGCTCGGCGTTCGAGATACGCCGACCGGTCCTGGCCGGTTGCTTGACCGGCTCCGCGCCCTTGCAACAGTAGAAAGTCCGCCTGTATACGAGGTGGAGAAATGGTGCCGCCGACTTGATCAGTTGCTCTCCAACTGCTCAACTTCTGAGCTAAACGAGATTAAATTCGCCTTTGCGGACGAAAAGCTGATCCTCACTGCCGAGTCCGAATGGGGTACAACAGCCGAGGTGTTTCTTGCTGCAGACGAGGAAGACGCTCCCGGGGCAGCCATAGTCCACCCCGCCATTCAAGACTTGTCCATGTGGCGGAAACTTGAGATTGCCGACCGTCCCACGGGCGACCTTGCCATGCACTGGCTCTGCAGCATAACTTCGGGCATAAAGCTTTTCAGAGACGAGCTGCGACGAGTCCGCGCACTTCTGCCTCGGTACCCCGAACGTATCTGGCGCGAATGTAATCACTGGCGTAATCTGGAAGGCGAATGGACACCTGTGGACCAATT
>JAAZGN010000075.1 GCA_012511185.1 Clostridiaceae bacterium | reverse complement strand
CTATAAGGCGGCAGAAGCGCTGGCAGAACTTGCAGTCAGCGAAACCGGGATCGGCATCGTCAAGGACAAGGTCGAAAAAAACCGCTTTGCCAGCCGCGTTGTCTGGGAGTCTATCAAGGCCATGCCCACCGTCGGCATTATCCATGAAGACAGCCGGTTGGGGATTGTCGAGATCGCCGAACCCATGGGGGTAGTGGCCGGTATCATCCCCACCACCAATCCAACGTCGACCATCATCTTCAAGACCCTGATCGCCTTGAAGGCCCGTTGCGGGATCGTCATGTCCCCTCATCCGCGGGCCATCCGCTGCTCACTGGAAACGACACGGGTGATGGCGGAAGCAGCCCTGGTGGCAGGCGCCCCCCAGGGCATCATCCATTGCATCGAGCTGCCGACCCGGGAAGCGACCCAGGAGCTGATGACCCATAAATTGACCTCCATCATCCTGGCCACAGGCGGTTCCCAGCTGGTCAAAGCCTCCTACAGTTCAGGCAAGCCCGCCTTCGGTGTCGGGCCGGGCAATGTCCCCGCCTTTATTGAAAGGAGTGCCGACCTGGAGCAGGCCGTTGCCGATATCATCTTCAGTAAAACCTTTGACAACGGGACCATCTGCGCTTCCGAGCAGGCCCTCATCACGGAGCGGGTGATTGCCGACCGGGTCATGGAGATCCTGGAGTCAAGTGCTTGCTACCGTCTGTCGGCCCAGGAAGTCCAACTTGTGGCCAAGACGGTCATGATGCCAGGCGGTGGCGTCAATCCCCAGGTCGTTGGCCAAAGCGCCGAGACCGTGGCGGAGATGGCAGGCGTCAAGGTACCCGTGGGGACCCGGATCCTGATCGCGCCACTTGAAGGTGTGGGCAAGGCCTACCCCCTGTCCGCAGAGAAACTCTGCCCGGTCCTGGCCTTCTACGTCGAGGAGGACTGGCAGGGTGCCTGTGAACGTTCCTTTGAACTTTTGGAGTACGGGGGCCTGGGCCACAGCCTGGCCATTCACTCGAACAACCGGGACATCATCATGGAATTCGCCATGAAGAAGCCGGTTTTCCGGATCCTGGTCAACACACCCTCCTCACAGGGTGGTATCGGCCAGACAACCAATCTGCAGCCCTCACTTACCCTGGGCTGCGGGACCTGGGGCGAAAATGTCACGGCGGACAATGTGGGGCCCCAGCATCTTTTAAACACCAAGCGCTTAGCTTTTCCGAAATCATCCCTGCAAGACTCCGTATTCACCATGGAGGACATCCGAAGGGCGGTCAGCCGGTCCATGGGAAGGGCTTGATTTCGGCTTATGGGGCCATTGGGTTTTCCGTCATTGGCCAGACAAGAAACATTAGGAGGACAAGGTATTGGAAGCATTGGGATTGATCGAGACAAGAGGTTTAGTCGCTGCCATTGAGGCCTCAGACGCCATGGTCAAGGCTGCAAATGTCCGGCTGGTCGGCAAAGAACGGTCGGGTGGAGGTCTGGTAACCGTCATGGTCAGAGGTGATGTGGGAGCCGT
>JAAZGN010000074.1 GCA_012511185.1 Clostridiaceae bacterium | reverse complement strand
TCTGTGACCTTGTCTGTTTGGGCCGGATCGGTCGCTTCCGTCGTTGTTGCAGGTCGTAAAAATTTATCCTTATTGGCGTGAAGGAAAACAAAAAGGCCCGTGATGGCGGAAAAGATGAAAACAGCGGCAAGACCGACCAGGATGATGCCGAGTGCCAAGTTACCACCCGACCTGCCACCTTCACCTTTACGCCGGTCATGCTTATCCGGGTACTGCCCCTCTTCCCTGTATTCGTTTTGGTCATTCATGATATTTCCTCCCATGCTCTACTGATGGCACCAGAGAATAACTACACTTGAATCCATCACTGCCCATGGCAGCTATCTCTATTTTATCCCCGGAGCTTCAAGCGGGAATGCGAGCGTAACAACCGTTATCAGGTACCACCCTCAGGGCCGGTTTCAGGAGGCTCTTTTCCCCTGTTTCCCTTGAAGCTGACCTTGGGCAGCCTGATACCGCTTTTTCGGACGGCCTGTTTCTTAGGCCGGGTCTTCATTCTTGCCTGGAGTGTCCCCGCAACCCGCCTGATCCTGGCGCCTGCCTGCCGCATGGAAGAAGAAAACCAGCCACCAAAACTGCCGAGGGCGCTGCCGCACCTGGCCATCACCTTGGTAGTTTTTTCCTTGAAAACTTTTTGACAACTTGAAATCCGACGGCTTATCCGCGTTCGGTCCGGCCGCTCCTTGTGCACAGATGCCGGCTCGGGAAAAGTTTTCTCAGGGACAGGCAGGACCCCGGGCCCGTCCATCTCTTCTTCGTCCATTTCCCCCTGCCAGGGGATATCCGTAGTGGCAAGAGGGCTTATCCCCGCCAGTTGCCCGTCAAGCAGGAACTTGACCAGGTAGTCAAGGGCATACTGCAACACCTTGAAAAGAATAATGGCCAGGAGGGGAACTAGGATCATAACACCGATCAAGGCAAGGCCCTCCCCCATCACCCAAAGGCCACCGACAACCACTCCCGCCACAGTTGACAGAATCCCGCCTGACTTCGCGATCACTTCAAGTGACTTCTCAATATGGCTGTCCATCCGGGCAAAAATGACGGTGAGGATGGATTCTTTCTCAATAGTAAACGCAGGTAGAAAAAAATGGACCAGGACGTAAAAGAGAAGCAGATACTTGAAGACATAGAAAAGCAGCACCAGCGGCTTGATAAAAAAAGGCAGACGCCTGTACAAGATTGAGAGGATAGGCGTCAGGATAATGAAAAGGGTTAAGAGAAGGGGCGCCGCCGGCCAGTTGACGAGTATCAGCTGACCGCTACGCTCGGGAAAGAGTACCAGCGCAACAAAAGCAGCCGCCATGACTGTCGCAAGATAGATGTGGGCACTGAAATGCCTGCGCGACATGTAATCCGTGTCGCTCCATACGGAACCTATTAGAAATCCCTCAAGATAATCCATAAGCCTCTTCACTCAGGCCGGTGTACGAGCAGTTTGCCCATTTTTAACCCGCTTGTGTCAATGCTCAGTATATCACTGACAACATGGCTCTTTTAGTCTTCTCCCGACAGTGACCGGGCCATGGCTCGTATCCGGCTGAAACGGTGGCTCATCCCCGACCTACTGACAGGCGGTACCATAGCTCCGCCCAATTCCTCCAATGAAACACCGGGGTACTTAAGGCTTGCCTTGGCCGCTTCAGCGATCTGGGGCGGCAACCAATCAAGGCCTCTGAAACGCTCGATCACGGCGATCGCTTGTAGCTGCCAGGCGATCGACTCTGCTCTGCGCCCCGCATTGGCATCGTCGAAATTGACCAAGCGGTTGACCTGGCCCAGCAATTCGCGCTCGCTTCTTTTTTCTTCAAATACCAACAGAGCGTGGTGGGCTCCACACAATAGAAGGAAGCGGGCAACTTCTTCGCCGCTGGTAATAAGCAAATGAACCCTCCCCTGATGGCGCGCAGTCCCGGGCGTCAGGTCATGATTGGAAAACAATCGTGTCATCAGCCTGATGGCGCCACCTGCTGAGGGAGAAAAAGCCAAGCGGTAGCGGCCGGTGGAGGGATCGGACATAACGCCACAGGCGAGAAAGAAGGCGGAGAATACGGGTTCCAGTCCCCGTTCGCCGACTTCATCAAGCCAACCGTCGAAGTCAAAGAACAAGGCGGCACGGCTTGGGTAAGGGACATGGAAAAGGAGGGTGACATCGCGCCGGCCCCAACTTTTCTCCACCAGGGGAAAGCCCAGTGTGTAGGCAGCCGATTCCATCAAAGTAGCAGTCATATCACCGGTTACACGGAGCGTGACATCCCAGCCCTCCTCACGCTCAACGATCTTCCCCAGCGTAGCCGTGAAGGACGCGAAAGTTACAAGGGACCATTCGGAGTCATCCAGGTAGGAACGGTGGTGTTCTGCGAGCTCTTTTCGAATCTGAAGAGAAAAAGTCATGCCTGGGCTTCTGCTTCCTCGAATTGCTCAATCAGTCTGGTACGCACGTCCCGCTTCAGGTCACGGTGCAGGACATTGACGCGGTAGCCCAGCGCGCGAAGAAAACCCGCAAGGTGCCCAACAGCCATCACGCTTCGATGGCGGCCTCCTGTGCAGCCGACTCCGATGCTGAACCGCTGCTTTCCTTCACGGATGTAATAAGGAATGACAAACTCCAGAAGTTCCTCATGAACCTCAAGGAAGCGGTTCAATTCGTTGAACTGCTCCAAAAACTCAATCACGGGCCGGTCGAGCCCCGACAAGGGTCTCAGTTCATCGAAATAAAAGGGGTTGGGAACGAAACGGACATCCAGGACCATGTCGGAATCGAGCGGCAGCCCGTACTTGAAACCGAATGACTGCAGGTAAATGGTCATGGGGGCTTCGTCCGGCGACTGACCGAAAAGGTGCAGTAACCGCTCGCGCATACGCTGCCCGGACAAATCGGTCGTATCCATGATGTCTGTCGCAAGTTCCCTGACGGGTATAAGAAGTTTTCGCTCTTCACTGATGGCGTCGGGCAAGGATCTGTCCGCCGCCATGGGATGATCGCGGCGACTCTGGTTGTAGCGGTTAATCAGGGCCGCGTCCGACGCCTCCAAAAAGAGAATGCGAACGGGAATATTGAGATTTTGGAGTTCTGTTAAAACGGGCGAAAAATATTCCACGAAATGTGGGTTGCGCGTGTCCATGACCAGGGCAACCCGGCCGGCAGCACCTTCTTTTCCTCCCCCCAGATCACCTTCCGACAGGACTCGGGTCAACTGGCCCACCAGCTGGGGCGGCATATTGTCAATGCAAAAGAAACCCATATCCTCAAGGATCTTCACCGCCATACTCTTTCCGCTGCCGGAAAGGCCTGTTACGATTGTAATATCCATTCACTCAACTCCCTTGTTCAGAAGGCAAAGGGATCGCCTTCCCATTCGCCGACCAGTCGCACCTCCGGCTGGAGCAGGACGCCTTCCACGTCGAAGACAGCCCGCCTGACATCGGAAAAAATCCGGGCAATCTCCCGGGCTGTCGCCCCACCGTGATTGACAATAAATCCCGCATGTTTGGCCGACACACCGGCTCTCCCGCGCGTGTATCCCTTCATCCCTGCGTCCGATATAAGCTTGCCGGCAAAATAGCCATCCGGGCGCCGGAAAGCACTACCTGCTGAAAATGAGGCCAGGGGCTGTGTCTGGTACCGTTTGCGGGCAAAATCAGCCATGCGGTCATAGATTTCATTCGCCGGTGCCCGGTTCAGCCTGATCACTATTTCAAGAATCATCGCCTCCGGCTCATTGCTGAAATAGCTGTGACGGTACGAAAAATCGTGTTCATCGCCAATCAGTTCCCTGATCTCGCCTTGCGCATTGATAAATTCAGTTCGTGTCACAAGGCCGGACATGCTGCCTTCAAAAGCACCGGCATTCATCACAACGGCGCCACCGGCAGAGCCGGGAATCCCGCAGGCAAACTCGAAACCGGATAATCCCAGCCTGGCTGCCATGGCGGCAATCTCGTAAAGAGGCACACCTGCCTGACAAATAAGCGATTCACCGGCGCACCGTACCCCGCCCAGGGAAGGCGACAGGATGGCGGTAATCCCACGGATACCCAAATCGGATACCAGAATATTGGTTGCCCGGCCCAGGACTGTGAGCGGCCAATGCTCACTGATACAAAGCTTTTTCAATTCGGCGAGACCCTCACAGGTTGAGGGCTGAACCAGAAGATCAGCAGGGCCTCCTGCGCGAAAATGGGTCCATGATTGAAGCAACTCACCCTGGCTGACAGTCAGGCCATCAATATGCTGCAGCCGCCGAACGGCCGC
>JAAZGN010000009.1 GCA_012511185.1 Clostridiaceae bacterium | reverse complement strand
GAGCAATGTGTCGCGATTCCAGCCCGGATCGCAAACTCCACAACCTCCTGGTTCAGAGCAGGCAAGGAGCCCGGCATGGCGAGGCAGACAGGGCAGACCTGGGTGTTGGGTGGCGCACCAAATGCCGTCGCGCATTCGCAGAAGAGCTTGTGCGCTGTTTTCAGCTCAATGTGGACTTCAAGACCGATGACACTCTCGTAATCTGAAATACTCATGGCATCACCTCCGGCGCGGTCGGAATCAGGCCGTGCGCATCCTCGTAAAGGGCCGCCAACAGGTAGAGCAGCCCTTCTGTGAAATGCTTGCCCATCAGTTGCATGCCGACAGGCAGCCCCTCCCTCGTCAAACCGGCGGGGATAGAGAGAGCCGGCATGCCCGTGAGTGATGCAGGAAGGGTGAAGCGGTCGTTGCTGTACTTGCTGCCCCCCATCTCCTCCGGCAAGGTACCAAGGGGCCAGGCCGGTGTAGCCGTAACGGGGGTCAGGATGGCATGGCAGGTCCGGAATACCTTTTCAAACTCATCGATCACCAGTGAACGCGCCTGAGCCGCTTTTCTGAAATAATCAGGGTAGTTTTCCTCTGACAGGACGAAACACCCCAGGAGGATACGTTGCTTTACCTCAGGACCCAGTCCTTCAGTCCGGGAGTGGGTGTAGATATCCTCCAGGCCGCCTTCCTGTGGGCTGCGATAACCGTAGTGAATGCCGTCGTAACGATTCATGGCTGAAAATCCCTCCGCGCTGGAAAGGATGTAGTAGGCGGCCAAAGATGCGTCCAGTGTTTTCAGGTCAACCGGGACAATTCTCATTCCCTGTGATTCATAAAACTTGAGCGCTTTTTCGAGCAGGTCGCGAACCTGAGGGTCCAGATCATCTGAGCGAAAATGCGATTCCGGCCAGCCGATCACGAGTTGGCCGGGCACTTCCTCAATGGCATCAAGATAGGAACCACCTTCATTGCCAACACTGTGCACGTCCTTTTTGTCCCGGATGGCTATGGCGTCCAGGACCATGGCATTGTCGCGCACACTGCGGGTCATGGGGCCTACCTGATCAAGCGAAGAAGCGAAAGCTGTTACCCCGCGCCTTGAAACCAGGCCATAGGTGGGCCGAAGGCCTACAAGACCGCAAAGGGCGGCAGGTTGTCTGATGGATCCGCCTGTATCCGAGCCAAGCGCGAAGCAGGCCTCTCCTGAAGCGACCGCCGCGGCTGAGCCGCCCGAACTCCCGCCGGGAACGCGCGCTGGATTGTAAGGATTACGGGTCGGGTGGAAGGCGGATGTCTCGGTCGAGTGCCCCATGGCGAACTCATCCATATTGGCTTTGCCCAGAAGAACTACTTCCTGTTGCCTTAACAAGCGCCAAACGAAGGCGTCGTAGGGGGGGACAAAGCTGGCCAGCATCCGGGATGCGTTGGTCGTGCGGATTCCGCGTGTGGCGATATTGTCTTTTAGGGCCCCTGGCATACCTGCAAGAGGGGGTAAGGTGTACCCATCCACAATCAGCCGATCCAGTCGGTCCGCCTGCTTGAGAGCGGCATCCCTGGTCAGCGTAATGTAAGCGCCGATCACGGCCTCACTCTGGTCGATGGTTTCGAAGACGGCTTCGGTCAGCTCCCGCGTAGAAAAACTACGTTTCCTCAAGGCTTCCGCTAGTTGCTTCAGTTCCATGCTGCGATAATTCATCTGCCATCCCTCACTCAACAATCGGGGGTACCAGGAAAAAACCGTCACGTTCCGCCGGTGCGTTTTGGAAGATCTCTTCTCTTGACGGCGGCCGGTCGTCGGCTTCCGTCAGATGGATATTGCGGGAATCCGACGCTGTGTAAACCGGTGACACATCGTTGGTATCAATGGAGTCAAGGGCGCCCGCCAGGGCGACCAATTCCGAAAGCTGCCGGCGTGTCTCTTCCTCCTCGCCAGGTGTCAGGCGAAGGCGGGACTGTGCTTCCAATTTTTTAAGATCAATCTCGACAGCGTGCCGGTGTACTCTTGGCCCCGCGGACAGGTCCGCGTCCAGGTCGTCACTTTCGGTCAGCCGGATGCCGAGTTCCTCCAACTGTTCAGGGTCGACAGACGAAGGCGCCTTTGTCATGGGATCGGAGGCGTCTTTGATTTTCGGAAAAGCGATGACATCGCGCAGGGAAGGGGTGCCAGACAAAATCATGACCAGGCGATCCAGGCCGAAGGCAAATCCGCCATGGGGCGGTGCTCCGTATTGGAAAGCACTCAGCATGAAGCCGAATCTCTCTTCGATCTCATGGTCAGAAAGTCCCAGCACCTTGAAAACCTGCGTCTGTACCTCCTTTTGGTGGATCCGGATGCTGCCCGAGCCGAGTTCGGTCCCGTTCAGTACAATGTCGTAGGCCTGCGAACGGACACGCGCGGGGTCTGAAGACAGGTATTCCATATCCTGCGGGTAGGGCATGGTGAAGGGGTGATGCTGGGCCACATAGCGCCTTGCCTCTTGCGAGAACTCAAACATGGGAAAGTCGGTCACAACCGCGAAAGCGAAACGGTCCGGATCACGCAGCCCGAGCAGGTCGGCGAGCCGGAGCCGGAGTGCACCCATAACCCGCCTCGACACTTCAAGCGAATCGGCGGAAAAGAGGACAAAGTCACCAGGTGATGCCTGCGCCCGGCGCAGGATCTCTCGCATTTTGTCCTCTTCAATGAACTTGTTCAGGATGGAGTAGACTTCGCCTGAAGGCCGCCAGGCAATCCAGGCCATGCCAGCAGCTCCCTCTGAGACAGCGTATTCGGTCAGTTCCTCAATCGTGGTTCTTGAGAAATCCGCCTGGCCGGGAACGGTCAAGGCGCGGACAAACCCGCCCCCTTCGACTACCTGGCGAAATACAGAAAAATCGGTTTGACCGGCCAAATCGGTCAGGTCGACGATGGGAAGATCAAAGCGCAGATCCGGTTTGTCCGTGCCGTACCGGTCCATTGACTCTTCCCAGCTTAGCCGTGGGAAGGGCTGGTCAAAATCAAGGCCCTTGACTTCTTTCATCACAGACCGGAAAAGCGATTCCAATAAAAGGATCACGTCTTCTTTTTCCACGAAGGACATCTCAAGGTCGAGCTGGGTAAATTCCGGCTGGCGGTCAGCACGCAGGTCTTCATCGCGGAAGCAACGGGCGATCTGGTAGTAACGGTCAAATCCCGCCACCATGAGGAGCTGTTTGAAGAGCTGGGGTGATTGGGGTAAGGCATAGAAGGCGCCCGGGTGGACGCGGCTTGGAACCAGGTAATCCCTGGCACCTTCCGGAGTGCTTTTGGTCAAGAGGGGGGTCTCGACATCAACAAAGCCTTCACCATCCATGAAACGCCGGATGGAGGCTGTCACCCGGTGGCGAAAACGCAGGGTGTCCCGAAGGGCCGGCCGGCGAAGGTCAAGAAAGCGGTACGCAAGGCGCAGGTCTTCCCTGACCTGGTCAGCGTCCGATGGATCAAAAGGGAGCGGGGCGCAGGGAGAAAGCAGCTCAGCCTCCGTGACGCGGAGCTCGATCGTACCGGTGGCAATTTTGGGATTGACCGTATCCTCTTCTCTTAGATGCATGGTTCCCCTGACAAGAAGAACCGATTGGAGGCGGATCCCTTCTGCAAGCTCAAAGGTTTCAGAAGCGGTGTATTGGGGGTTGAATACGATCTGAAGAATGCCTTCGCGGTCTGCCAGGTCGATGAAAATTACACCGCCCATGTCGCGTTTTGTTTCAACCCAGCCGCAGGCTGTCGTCTCGTGGCCCACATTGCGCTCCGAGAATAAGCCGCAATAATTCGTTCGTTTCATATGCTCATTTCCATCTTCCAGCCCGCAGGCGCAGCCACCGTGTTCCAAGCACACAATAACAGGCCCGGTACCCCGGCAATTGTTTGTATTTTATCATACCGGGTCATGACGGATCAGGCGAAAACGGCACGGATCGACAGGCCGGTGTGTAGCTTGGCAGGGGACACAGCAGTCTTTATGATAAACTCGAACCAGCAAAATGAGGGGTTGTGGGCAGGGTTATGGCATGGCACTGGATCAAGAGGAATGATAAAGGCGATCACAGTGTCTTTTCTTCCTTATGGCGTCGTTTTTTTGCGCGGCTCATCGACTTCCTGATCTGGCTCCTGCTCTGGTATTCTCTTGAGGAGAAATTTTTCCTGCCGGCCTGGCAGCACAACCTTGCACAATTTTGGCTGGACCAGTTTGCTGCCTGCGGCTTCATGTTTTTGGCAGAACCGGTGTGGTTGACCTTACTGTCAACGACTCCCGGCAAAGCCTTATGTGGTTTGGGCGTGCGCCATCATTCGGGGAGCCGGCTGACTATAAGTCAGGCCGCTCGCCGCGCCGGGCATATTTGGGGAGAGAGACTTGGCGTTGGATTGCCCTTTTACCGGCTTGTCTGCCTGGCGCGGGCGTATGCCGCCCGACGCCAAGGCTTTTTGCCTTTCTGGGAGAAAGAGACTTCGCTTGGTCCCTTGAAGCCGGGTGGAGAGGGGGAGTATGGACGGGAATAGCAAGCTCAAGAGTAACGTATTCGATACGGCGCTTATTTTTGAAGGAGGCGGCATGCGCGCCTGTTACACGGCGGGCTTTGTCTCCATGCTGCTTGAACATGACATCTATTTCAATTATGTCGCGGGGATATCCGCGGGCGCTTCGCACGCGGTCAACTATCTGTCACGCGACTTTGTAAGGGCACGGCGATCATTCACTGACATCGTGCAGGACCCCTCCTTCGGCGATCTCAGCTCCTGGATCAAGGGCGACGGTTATTTCAACGCCGACTACATTTATTCGAAATCACCCCGTGAGGATGGGATGCTTCCCTTCGACTTTGACGCTTTTTCAAAGAATGAGGCAGAATGCGTGGTCGGCGCTTTTCTCCGATACGAAGGCGACATGGTCTATTGGCATAAAAATGACATGTCAACCATGGATGATCTAATCATTCGCATCCGGGCCTCCTCTTCCGTACCCTTCCTGATGCCGGAAACGGAAATTGACGGCAAGATCTATGTGGACGGCGGGCTTGGGGGGGGGATTCCTCTCGACATTGCCATGGAGGACGGCTACGATCGCTTTGTCATTGTCCTGACGCGTGAGCGCGGTTTCCGCCTCGATCCCATTCCCCAGCTTCGGCTCATGAGCCGGGTGCTCGACCGGCACCCTGCCGAAAGGGAAGCGCTGATGACCCGGCATCTCCGATACAACCAGCTGCTTGATACGGTCGAACAGCTTGAGGGCGAGGGCAGGGCCTGCGTCTTCTATCCCGAGCACATCGACCTTTCCATGATAGACCGTGACAGGGAAAAACTCTTGAGTCAATACCTTGCGGGCCATGAGCAGGCGACGCGCGAACTCCCCCGCCTGCGCGCCTTTTTGGGAGGGTGAACATGCGGTTCATTCATATGGCGGATCTCCATTTGCCCAACCGGGTTCACTCCTTTTCGCTGACTGACGATCAGAGGGTAATGCGGGATTCGGCGATCAAATTTTGCCGCAAAGAAAAACCTGCTGTGTTGCTAATTTCCGGCGATGTCTTTGACAAGGCCATCCCCTCAATTGAAGCCATTCGATTGTTTGAGTCTTTTCTTGTTGATCTCTCCCGGATCGGGACAAGCATGCTGATCGTTGCGGGTAACCATGGTTCCGGTGACCTTCTTGCCTTCGGCAATACATTTTTCGCCTACCACGGTATCCACGTCGCGGGCACTTTTTCGGGGAAGCTGGAAAAGCTTGTCATGACTGACGAGGAAGGACCGGTGACCTTTCACCTCATGCCTTTCATCCGACTTGGCGATGTCCGCAGATTCTTTCCCGCAAAAGAGCTCAATTCCACGGCCGACGGTGTTGCCGCGGTACTCTCAACTGCCGACCGGGGCCCGGGACGCCACATACTGGTGGCGCATCAGTTTGTAAGGGCGCGGGATCATGAGCCTTTGCGTTCTGACTCTGAAATACTGCAAGTCGGTTTGGCAGATGAAATCGACGCTTCAATCTTCGCGGGCTTTGATTATGTGGCGCTGGGGCATTTGCACGGGCGCCAACAAATAGGACCGGGTCCCCTTCACTATGCAGGCTCACCCATGGCCTATTCCTTTTCAGAGACAGGACAGACAAAGGGCGCCCTTCTTGTTGACCTGCCTCTCAATGTAGATCCGGACATCCGACAGCTTCCACTTGCCAAACTCCATTCCATGCGCCGGTTGCGGGGGCCAATCGGGGAACTGATCACGCGTGGGCGGGAGCTGGAGCAGAAGAATGATCCTGCGCGTCTGGACTATCTGGAAATAACACTGACGGACGAAAGCGCCGTGGCCGACCCCATGAACCGCCTGAAGACAGTCTACCCTCACGTCATGCGTCTCTTGTTCGATCGGGACCGCGGGGATGATTCAACAGACACCCTGGTCAGCCGGGACGATTTTCGTTCCATGAGCCTGGCTCAGCTCTTTGCCGAGTTTTACCTCTCCCAGACCGGCCGCCCCTTGACAGCGGACCAAAGACAGCTGGTGGAAGAAGTGGCGGTAAAAGCTGAATCTTCAGCGGAGGCAGGCAGATGAAGCCCGTTCGGTTGACGCTGAGTGCCTTTGGTCCCTACGCCAAAGAAACGAGAATCGCTTTTGAGGGCGTGCGCCAGGGAATCTTTCTGATTTCGGGTGAAACAGGGTCGGGGAAAACCATCATTTTTGATGCCCTCATGTACGCTCTTTACGACGATACAAGTGGTGAATCGCGCGGAAACCATTCGCTGCGGTCTGATTTCGCGGGGCCGGACACCGAAACCTATGTCGAGCTCACCTTTTCTTTACACTCGCAAGAATACAAGATACGGCGATCACCCCGCTAATTCCGGCTCAAGAAATCGGGCAGGGGGGTAACGGAGCAAAATCCCACGGTCGAGCTTACGCTTCCGGATGGGCAGGTGTTGACCTCCAAGGCACAAGCAGATAAAGAGATCGGAGAATTGATCGGCCTTGACAAGGACCAGTTCAGGCAGGTTGTCATGATTGCGCAGGGGGCTTTTTTTGAGCTGGTCGAAACTTCCAGCAAGGATCGCGCTGCCATCTATCGCAAGCTGTTCGGCACCCTTCCCTACCGTGAAATGCAGGACCGGCTGGGCAATCTCTATAAAGAGGCGAGGGACAGGAGCAGGGTGCTGGCCAACCGGCTTTTTGTGGACCTTGCCCGTTTCGATTTCCCTGAGGGGGAAGAGGCATTGGAAAACCAGCGCGATACCATCGTTTCCACGAAAAACAGCTGGGGCGTTGAGGCCTTGATTCCCGGCCTGGATCTCCTTGTATCTACGTTGGAGGAGCGTTCAGCCAAGGCGGGAAAACAGCTGGAATCAGGGCGCGCCAAGGTCAAGCAAGCGCAGGTCCTGTTGGAAAAAATCCGCAGCGATAACCGGCGTTTCGATCAATTCGAAATGGCCCTTCTGAATAAAAGACAATTGGATGCAGGGGAGAAGGCGTATCTGGAACAGCTTTCCAGGCTGGATGCAGCCGGACGCGCCGCCAGGATCGTATCAGCTCCTTACGGAAAACGGGAAGACGCGAACAAGCGGCTCAGCAGTGTACGCCAGGAGCTGTCACAAGCTAAAGAGCGGCTTGAAGAGGCGCAAGAGAACCGCAAATCGGCACTTCTGGCCGTCCATGCCGCCGAAAAGAATCGCAAGCAACTGGAATCGTTGCCAGCGAAGATTGCTGCCCTGGAGCAGGAGGGCGATAAGCTGCTTCGGCTGGAGAAACTGGAATCGGCGCTGAAGGCAGTCGATGCAGAGATTGAGAAGGCAGCCGGTGATCTGGATCAGCTTGCGAAACAGCAAAGTGCCTTTGAGGCTGTGATCAAACAAGACGCGGAAGAATACAAAAAGCTGGCGGATGTCGACCGAAATCTCGGCCATTTTGAAAAACAAGTTGATGAAACAACAAGGGAAATAAACAAAGCGAAAGAGATCCGATCCGGCCTCGCCAGGACGGTTTCGGATCTGGCCACGCTCCAAAATGAGAGACGGGCGCTTGAACGCTTGATGTCAGTGTGGGAAGACGACGACGCCAAAGCCAAAGAGGCAGCAGCAAAACTTTACATGGAAAGTGCCGGCATACTGGCCAGGGAACTCGAGGAGGGCCGGCCCTGCCCGGTGTGCGGTTCCGAACACCACCCGGCAAAAGCGGCACTCTCAGCGGGAGCCCCTTCGAAAGAGGAAGTTGAGAGTCTCTCAAAGCAGGCCGAAGGGAGCCGGACCCGCACAGAGGAGAAGAGCAGGGATATCAGGGGGATGGCGGAGCGGATCAATGAAAGAGCACGCCAGCTTGAAGAAGAGGCAGAGTCCTTGCTGGGCAACGGGGTTGCCGCCGCGTCCTGCCTGGAGGATCAAGCAGACTAGCTGGAACGAAGGCTGTCCTTGTTCTGTGAAACCAAGGTGTCGGAGCTTCTTGCGCAAAAAGAACAGTGTGGGCTTGAAGAGATCCGCAGGGATCGCCGCAGTCAATTGGAAGAAAAAAAGAAAGCGGATGAAGGATTCCTCGAAAGCCTGGTACAGGAAAAGAGGCGAAACGATCAATTGATCGCGCAAAAACGGGAGGAGGCGGCCCGCATGCGCGGAGAGGCAGCCTCTTTGTGTGAGGGTCAGTCGGGTCTGGACCAGACGGCCGTCGCGGAAAGATTGATGGAATCTCGTGCGCTTTACGGACAACTAAAGCGGGAAAGCGGCCGGGCACAAGAAGGTGACCGGGAGACTTTGGCCGTTCTGACGGTAGCTCAGACACATTTATCTTCGCTCGAATCCCAGGAGAGAGGGCTTGAAGCGGAAGTGTCTGCTCTCGAAAACGATCTAGTCAACGCACTGGAAGAGGCTTCTTTTATATCTGAAGAAGAATACAGGAGGATGCTCTTGAACGAGGCTGACCGGCGCCTTCTTCAGGAAGAGGTTGAGGCAGGTAAGGCGGCGCGCGATGCAAACAAACGCGACCTCGACCGATTACGGGCGGAAACGGCGGGTCTGGTACGGCGTGACGAGAAAGAAGAGTCGGATCTTCTTGAAAGACTGGAGGCGGAACAGAAGCAGCGTGAGCATGACCTGACTTCGACCAAAACAAAACTCGAAATCGCGCAAGGCTCCGCCCAGGCGATTCAAGAATCTTTCGCCCTGACCAAAGAGGCGAGCGAAGAAGAGGAGATCTTGAAAGACCTTTCGGATCTTGCTTCAGGGCAGCACAGGGAGGCGGACCAGATCAGTTTTGAAACCTACGTGCAGACATGGTATTTTGCCCGGGTGATCCGGCACGCCAACCAGCGGCTGACGCAGATGACAGGAGGACGGTACATTCTGCGCAGGACAGAGGAGGCCAAAGACCGGCGCGCGCGGACAGGTCTCGATCTTTCAGTTGAAGATTTGTGGAATGCAAAGACCCGCCCCATATCCTCTTTGTCGGGTGGCGAAAAGTTTCAGGTGGTGCTGTCACTGGCACTCGGCTTGTCGGATGTCGTCGTGGCTCATGCAGGCGGCGTCGAGATTGACTCGCTTTTTATCGATGAAGGCTTTGGGAGTCTTGATGAGAATTCACTGCAGGAGGCTATGGGGCTTCTGCAGGGATTGGCCGAGGACAACCGCATGATCGGCGTGATCTCACACCTCTCCATGCTTCAGCAGGCGATCGACAACAAACTGGTCGCAAAAAAAGGTGAAAACGGCAGCAGCATTGCATGGGAATAGGGCGTTCTGAAAAGGCGGGCTTACATGGTATAGTGGTTGCGGCAACAAGAAGCTAGAAGAAGCTTCTTCATAATAAATACCAAATCTTATTCTAATCAGGAGGAGGAAAACATGTACAAGAAACTTTTCATCCCCGGGCCGACAGATGTTGCGCCTGAAGTACTGGAGAAAATGGCAACGCCCATGATCGGGCACAGGACCAAAGAGGCGACGGCGCTTCAGAAGGGCATTTCCGAAAAACTTCAGAAGCTCATGTATACGGACGACACCATTCTTCTGTCTACATCGTCTGGAACCGGATTGATGGAAGGTGCGATCCGCTGCTGCACACGCAAAAAAGCAGCTGTTTTTTCTGTGGGCGCCTTCGGCGACCGCTGGTACGATTTGGCCAAGCAAAATAACGTGCCGGCAGCTATCTTCAAGTCCGAACCGGGCAAACCAACGACACCCGAAATGGTCGATGAAGTGCTGAAGACAGGCGAATACGATGTGGTCACCGTGACGCACAATGAGACCAGTTCAGGTATCGTCAACCCCTGCGCGGAGATCGGCGAGGTCATCCGCAAATACCCGGGAGTGCTTTATTTGGT
>JAAZGN010000073.1 GCA_012511185.1 Clostridiaceae bacterium | reverse complement strand
GCTGATGAGGCTTGAGATGCCTGCCGGCGTCAATATAGAGATAAAACTGTAACCCGCGAAAGGGTCAATGTTTGCGAAAGTAAACCAATAACTCAGGAGGTTATGACATGGCAAAGTTCATGCTCGGTCGCAAAGCCGGGATGACACAGATTTTCGATGAGAACGGGCTTGCGATTCCCGTTACCGTCATCGCCTGCGGCCCTCTTACCGTGATCCAGAATAAAACGGAGGAGAAGGAAGGCTATGAGGCGGTCCGTGTTGGCTATGAAGAAACAAAAAAGGGAAACCGTCCTCACAAGGGTCAGTTTGAAAAGATTGGTGTCAAGCCCATGCGCGTCATCCGCGAGTTCCATACCGATGAGGCCTTTGAGCCCGGCCAGGTGATCGCGGTCGGTCAGATGTTTGAAGTCGGCGATGCCGTCGATATTACCGGAACATCCAAAGGCAAAGGCTACCAGGGCGCGATCAGGCGTCACGGCATGCGCCGCGGCCCCTCTGCGCACGGATCCAAGTACCACCGCAAGGCGGGCGCCATGAGCGCTGCCGCAACGCCGGGGAAAGTGCGCAAAGGCAGAAAGCTCCCCGGACAGTTGGGATACAAGCGAGTGACGGTTCAGAACCTCTCGGTCGTCCAGGTGGACGGTGAGCGTCACTTCCTCGTTGTGAAGGGTGCAGTTCCCGGGCCAAAAGGCGGTCTGCTCGAAATCAAGGCGACCGTCAAGTCGAGAAATTAGGAGGGCCTTATGCAACTCGATGTTTATAACATGGATGGTGACGTTGTCGGAACGATTGACTTGTCGGATGATATCTTCGCGATTGAGCCGAACCAGGACGCCGTTTACCGTGTCATGCTCGCGCAACAGGCCAATCAACGGCAGGGAACGCACAAAACAAAGAACAGAACCGAAGTGCGCGGCGGGGGGCGGAAACCCTTCCGCCAAAAAGGAACCGGGCGCGCGCGGCAGGGTTCAATCCGTGCGCCCAACCATGTGGGTGGCGGCGTTATCTTCGGTCCCACACCGCGTTCATACAGGATCAGGCTTCCCAGGAAGCTGCGCCGTTTGGCGCTCTTGTCCATGCTTTCTTCGAAAGCAGGTAGCCAAAAACTTGTTGTACTCGACCAACTGGTGATCGAGGATGGAAAAACGCGTGCCATGGCGAAAGTATTAAAGAATATAGGTGCAGACACATCCTCGCTGATCGTCACGACGGGTAAAAAAGAAGACGTGGTAAGATCCGCGCGCAATCTCCCCGGCGTCAAGACAGCTGCGGTAAACGCTCTGTCTGTCCTTGATCTGCTCAAGTACGACCGGCTGGTTGCTACCCGCGAAGCACTTGAAACACTGGAGGAGGTCTACACGTCATGAAAAACCCGCATGATATCATTCTGAGACCGATTATTACAGAACAGAGCATGGAAGATACCATGCTCGGGAAATACACATTCGCCGTGGCCAAAGGCGCCACAAAAACCGAGATAGGCAAAGCTTGCGAGTTGCTTTTTGAAGTAAAGGTCATCCGGGTCAACACCATGAACTTTTCAGGCAAAAAGCGCCGGATGGGCAAGACGAGTGGTCGCACAGCCTCCTGGAAAAAGGCCGTCGTGACCATCGACCTCGACCCTGCCGCGGCGGAGTACGCGCTCCCCGGTGGCAAGAAAGGGACGAGCCCGAAACGTTACAAGACCGAGATCGCGGAATTCGGATTTGGCCAGTAAGCCGGTCGCGTGAAAGAAGGAGATCATTATGGCTATTAAGAGCTATCGCCCGACTTCTCCCGCCAAAAGGCAGATGACCGGGGCCGATCATTCCGTTTT
>JAAZGN010000260.1 GCA_012511185.1 Clostridiaceae bacterium | reverse complement strand
ATTTGCGCCTTGCGCTTTTCGATGAGGGTGCTTGCGCGGTCAAGCATATTGGCAATTTGATGTTGAACTGCTATCGGAGGAAGAGGAATAAGCATTTTTTTAATATGACTTGGCCCAAAATTCAATTGAGCAGAACCGGTGATAAACTTCCTCAATTGCACTTTAAAACTCGGTGTTTTTAAGAAATACATGAAGTACCTAATATACAATTTGTTGCTATCCAAACTTTTGAAACGGATTGTACTTGTGTTCATACATAATGGTAATTGAGACTCATCTGCAAATCCCATTTTCTCATCAAAATATTCTACCTGTATGCCAGAACTGGCTATAATAAAATCTCCATCATCAACAAGGAAGTGTTTATATCGTCCGAAAGCTTCAGTTTCCGAAATATATCTGTCTGTTGTTGATAAATCCAATTTTCCATTTTGTAGGTTTGCAACATTAAGAAGCTTAATCCCCTGGTTTGTGTATTGCGTATTTCTTACTCCTGGCCCCTCTTGGAAGAAAGCAACATCAGGAATAGAAACCATCTCCCACTTAATCACGTAGCATCACCTCCAGTTCTTCCAAACCAGTGGTTATCTGTTTTTCAAGCTCCTTTATTTCTGCCAAAATCTCTAAAGGATGAGGATATTCCTCCTCCACATAGATGAACTCTTTGTATTTATTAATGGAAAGATCATAATCATTTTCTATGATCTCTTCTTTGTGCACTAGGAAGCTCTGTTCCGTTCTCTCCCGGCCTTCCTCCTCACCCAGATTAGAGAAACGAGCAACGATATCGGGGATATTACTACCCTCTAACGGCGTACGCTTATCGTCCAGGCTATAACCATCATTTTGTATATCGTAGAACCAGACCTTATCCGTGCCCCCTGCACCAGTCTTAGTAAAGACAATCACAGCGGTACTCACCCCAGCATAAGGTTTGAACACACCCGAAGGCATGGAGATGATCGCCTCCAAACGATGATTCTCAATAATTTCTTTACGGATTGCCTTATGAGCCCTTGAAGCCCCAAACAGCACACCATCGGGCACAATGGATGCACAGCGACCGCCGTTTTTTAGCATTCTCAAAAACAAGGCTTAGAAGAGCAATTCTGTTTTCTTCGTTTTAGTTAGTTTTAGTAAATCCGTCGAAACAATGTCATAATCCAAACTCCCCTTAAAGGGCGGATTTGCCAGTATCTTCGTGTATTTACCCGTATCAGTATTTTGATCAGACAGGCTATCCCTGTACTCAATATGGGGGTTCAGAATCCCATGCGTCATCATGTTCATGGCACCGATGCGCAGCATGGTCCTGTCCATGTCATAGCCGGTGAACATGTCATTGTCGTAGTGGGCTTTTGTTTCTTTGTTGTAGAAGATCTCCTCAAGATAATGTTCTTTAAGATATTCCCCCGCAGACACCAGAAAGCCGCTGGTTCCACAAGCAGGGTCACAGATGGTATCTGCTGGCTGTAGATCAAGGAGCTCGACCATCATGCGGATGATATGGCGCGGAGTACGAAATTGCCCATTCGTACCGGCCGTTGTGAGCTTGGAAAGCATGTATTCGTACAGGTCACCCTTTGCATCCAGCTTGTCCAGTTGCTGATCAATGTAGGCGTACATATCATCCAGCGACGTGATTATTTTCTCCAACAACTGAGGGGTAGGCACCTTGAAGATAGCATCAGCCATATACTTGGCATAGGAGCCGGTCTCACCGTTCAGAGTTTTAATAAAAGGAAAGACTTCCGTTGACATCGCCTGATACAAAACTTCAGCTGGCTTATCCCTCAAGATGGACCATTTCAGATGTTCCTTGCCCACAAAGTAGCTGCTGAAAGGAATATCCAGCATGGCACTTTCTTTTTGCTTTGTATTGTCTGTTTGATCAAGATCACGGATAAACATTAGATATGTGATTTGCTCAATGACGTCCAAGGGATTGGTGAGACCACCCGTCCAGAACATTTCCCAAAGTTTATCAACCTTGTTTCTCAACTCTCCTGTAATCATGGCTGCTCATCCTCACTCATATTCTTTCTCTTGCTGCGTTGATCTTCGGGTTTTTTAGCATCAACAGGAATGACCCAGGCGTGACCGAAACGGACTGCACCGGGGATGCGGCCCTGGGCGCATAAAAGTTGAACTTGACGGGGTGTGATGCCCCATTGATCAGCAGCATCTTTTGTCGTCAAACCATTCATTCAATGCTCTCCTGTTATCCGGACTTTAATGACTTGATTATATCGCAGAAACGAAATGCAGCAGACAGTCATCTGTGTAAACACCTGGGTATGGAAAAAAGCTTGAACAAACTATCCTGCTATGTGATAGTCTGACACTTAAGTAGGAGGTAGCCATGGCCGAAACAATCTATAACCCCGTTCACCTTAAGCTCCAAGACATACTGATCGACATCGATAACGGTCGATTAGGTTTGCCGGATCTACAACGCCCTTTTGTTTGGAATGATGCACAGGTCCGCGATCTCTTTGACTCCATGTTGAATGGTTATCCTATTGGGTATCTCATGATTTGGGAGGCGCCTCCAGACTTCGAGGACAAATCGGTAATTGGCTTGCAAAATAAAAAGTACTCCGCCCCTAAGGAAGTAATCATCGATGGGCAACAAAGGCTGACTGCTCTTTACTCATCCATTCACGGTATTCCTGTCAAAGACAAAAAGTACAGAGATCGGCAAATACGTATCGCTTTTAGTCCGCTTAGTAGAAAGTTTCAAGTCTGGAGCAAGGCCTATGAGAATACTCCGGAGTATATCCCCGATGTGAGTGCAGTTTTTGCTGCCAAGGAAAATAATTCTACAGCTTCCTTTCGAAAACAATTTCTGAATAGGCTTAACAGCAGCAGGGAAAAACGAAATTTGCCCTTACTCACAGATGACGAAGAGAGTACAATCGAAAATCACCTTAATGAATTACTTGCCTTGCACAACTACACTATCCCTACCTTAGGAATCACCATGAATGCGACTGAAGAAGATGTTGCAGAAATCTTTGTTCGGGTTAACTCAATGGGCCAGAAACTCAATCAGGATGATTTCATCTTGACTCTAGTTTCTGTATATAATCGAGAGCAAAGAGATCGAATTGAAAAGTTTTGTGAGGATTCCCATATCCCTAGAGACCACTCTTCCTACAATAGTATTATGCGAGTTTATCCATCTCATCTGGTGCGCATAGCCGTTGGGATTGGCTTTCGACGTGCTCATTTAAGATACGCCTATATGATTTTGCGGGGCAAAGATTTGAGAACTGGGATCTTCTCTGATGAGATACGGAACGAAAATTTAAAAAAATTTAAAGAATCTCTGGATCTCGCCTTGGATCTCAATAATTGGCACGCATTTTTAAACATAGTCAAAGAGAGTGGCTACCTGTCCGGCTCACTTATTTCTTCAAAAAATGCAGTTGTTTTCACCTACATCCTTTTCCTGCTCGGTAAATATTCTTGCCATCTTGATAACGAGCGTCTACGCAAGGTCATTGCTAGATGGTTCTTTATGGTTACGTTAACGGGACACTATTCTGGTAATTTTGAATCCGAAGTTGAACGCCAATTTACTGATTTGGAACTGGTACATTCTGCAGACGAATTTGTCGGATTCCTGGAAAACACAATTTCATCTGTTCTAACTAATGATTACTTTGAAATTACACTTCCAAATGATTTAATAACCTCTCGTGCGACAGCCCCCAGCTGGAATGCTTTTGTGGCATCTCAGATCATCTTGGGACACAAAGTTTTATTTAGCCAGATCCCGCTTTCACAGATGTTTGTTCTTGGGTCGAGCGGAACCAAAAGCTCTCTAGATAAACACCATATTTTCCCCAAGAAATATCTGGCAAATATGGGAATTGAGCTCGATCGCCAAAGGAATCAGGTGGCGAACCTTGCCTATATCGATTACCAAAAGAATATCAATATTGGGGATAAGGCCCCCTCACAATATTTCGAGGAAATTCGCCAGAGCATAGGATATGATTCTTATTCACACCATTTAAAGATGCATGCCATACCAGAAAACTTTGGTTTTCTGGATTATTCCAATTTCCTCGAAAAAAGAAGATTGCTGATGGCAAAACTAATCCGAAAGGCGTACGAACACTTGTGTCACAGGTAAAACGTAAGGCCATCACCTTTTGTAAGTTCATAAGTAGCTACGTTGTCAGGCACCGTAGTTACCTAATCTCCCGAGATTTTATAGCATGTAGGTCATTTTAAGTCGCTGAAGCCGCTGTTGCTGCACATTTTGAGCTTCCATGGGCCTCTTGTATCCTAAATTCCCGGCCAAATTATAACGATGACTCTGTGATGACATCGAATGCGTTCAGGATCTCACGCTGAGCCCTGGTCATCTCACTCAATTTATTCTTGTACTTGCCGGAATAAT
>JAAZGN010000072.1 GCA_012511185.1 Clostridiaceae bacterium | reverse complement strand
CTCCACGACGCCGTGGAGCAGAATCCACTGAACCTGGAACGAATAAACAATCGGGAGCCGGATGGTGGGTAAACCTGCCTTTTGTTTCTCCAACTGCTATTTGGATTGTCTTAAATTGACTGTTTCTTGCTGTAATCCCGGAGGATCTTCCGTGACGTATTTTTCGGGAATTCCTGATCCCGGATCTTAACCTGCCGGATTCCCTGGTAAGCCGGGATCTGTGCGTTGAGATTCCTGACCAGGTCCTTCATCAGTTGCAGAATACGTTCATCCTCTGCATCCTTACCCAGGCGCTCCCGGACCTGTTCCCTGTCGGGGATGATTTCAACTGAGAGGATGGCATCGCCACTGTCATTTGTTTCTGCGTAGACCAGGCTCTCTGCAACCTCAGGGTTCCGGTTCAGGACCGCCTCCAACTCCTCGGGAAAGATGTTCTTACCGTTCTTGGTGATAATGGTGTTCTTCTTTCGCCCTGTAATAATCAGGAAACCATCCTCCGTGATGTAGCCCATATCCCCTGTGCGGTACCAGCCGTCCACGATAGCTTTTGCTGTCAGTTCGGGATCCTCATAGTAGCCCAGCATCAAATTGGGGCCAAAGCCCACGATTTCACCCACCCCGTTTTCATCGGGATTCAGGATATCGATCCTGTTTCCAGGCAAGGGCAGGCCGGCCGAATCATGGCGGAAATACTTCTCGCGGTTGAGAGCCAATATGGGAGCGAACTCCGTCAGACCGTAGCCCTGCACGGCGACGAATCCTCAGTCATAAAAGTCTTTCAAGATCTGGGGGTTGATGGCGGCGCCACCGGAAATAAAGGTCCGCATACGGCCACCCAGGCTTTGGCGGATGGCCTTGAACAGGATCCTGCGAAGATCAATACCCATTTTTTTCAGGCCGCGGGACACAGTCATCATACGGAGGATCAGCTTCTCCTTGCCCTGTTTTCGGATGTTGCGCCAGATTATGCGATGCATGGATTCCAGCAAAAGAGGAACGCAGAGTATACAGCTGGCCTGCGATTCCTTCAAATTCCGGGTGATATAGCGCAGGCCCTCCGCCTGAGCTATGGTGTCCCCTTTATAGATCTGATAGAGGAAACCGCAGGTGCATTCATAAGTGTGGTTGAGGGGCAGGACAGAAAGGAGGACATCGTCGTGCTTGATCCCGATGAAGAGAAGCTGCCCCATTCCCATAATATTGGCGCAGATGGTTTTATGGCTGTGCATGACACACTTGGATTTATCAGTGGTGCCGGATGTGAAGAGCAGGGCTGCCAGCTTGTCCGGATCAAGCTTCAATTGCCGGAATCTTTGGTCGCCTTCAGCCACGAGCTGACGGCCCTGGCGCAGGAGGTCATTCCAAAGATAAAGGGGAACGGCCCTGCCCCCTTCCAGGGTCAGCTGACTTGGCCTGCCTGTGATCTCCCGGGGATCGTCTTTTTCAGTTTTTCCTACGGTAAAGGCCAGGTCGTTGATCAGGATCAAGTGTTCAAGTGTGGGGACAGTTGGCACCACCTGCTCCACCCGGTCTGCGAAGTGGGGCGAATAGATGATGGCATCGCAACGGGAGCGGTTGAAAAGGCTAAGGAGTTCATCCGGCTGAAGCTCATTGTCGATGGGAACCATAATGATCCCGCTGTTGATACCCGCCAGATAGGACACATACCACTCATAGCGGGTCTCTGCCACCATGGCCAGGCGGCTGTCCGGTCCGAGCCCTAGTTCCAGCAAGCTGGTGGCCAGACTTTCAACGTCTGTATGAAACTGCCTGTAGCTGACCGGAACATAGGCTTGACCGTGTTCGGGTTTTGTCAGAAAAGCAGTATGATCGGGAAATGCGGCAAGAGATTGCTCAAGCATATCCTTTAAATCACTGATTTCATGATAAGGGTGCAGGGGGTATTTATAATCCAAGTCAGGTATCCTCCGTGGCCTTCTTTCTGATAAAAAGCTTGAGCCAGCCAAAGTGATCCTTTTCTGCTGACTCAGGAATAGAGGTTCTCCCAATTTTTAGTTTCTCATATTCTCCAGGAAGACCTTATAAGCTTCGTAGGTCTTGTAAACATCGATCTTGCTGGTGATCTCAAAGCAGGAATGCATGGAAAGAACAGGAACACCGCAGTCGATGACTGAGATTCCCAAATCAGCCTGGTAGATTGCGACCGTCCCGCCGCCTCCCTGGTCCACTTTCCCCAGTTCACCTGTTTGCCAGGGGACACCATGCTCCTCCATCAGCCGTGTCACCTCATTGAAGTATTCGGCATTGGCGTCCGAAGTGCCGCCCTTGCCCCGGGCTCCCGTATATTTGAAAAAGGTGATCCCGCGGCCGGCATAAGCGTTGTTTTTGGGATCGGAAACGGAACAGAAGGTGGGGTCGTAGGCGTTGGCCACGTCGGAGGACAGCATGGATGACTTCTCGATCTGGTCCTGCAGTTCGATGGCAGACGGCTCGCGCCGCAGGATGGAGCGGACCATCCGGCGTTGGATGGAGGGAAAGAGCTGCGAACGGGCGCCTGTGATGCCGCCTGAACCGGTTTCTTCCTTGTCATAAAGGATTACCATACCGGTGCGTTTCAAGGGCGTCCTGACGTCAATCAGGGCGCGCAGGGCCGTGTAGGCACAGACGCGGTCGTCCTGGCCGTAACCGCCGGTCATGGAGCGGTCGAAACCGACGCAGCGCGCTTTGGTGGCAGGCACGATCTCTATTTCCGCCGTAACCAGATCGCGTTCAGTGAAACCGTACTGATCGAATAGAAGATTCAATACACCAAGTTTGAAGCGCTCTTTGATCTCATCACCGCCGGGAAGCGGAATACTGCCCGCAAGTACGTTCAATTCCTCGCCTTCGATCACTTCGGATCCGGTCTTCTTCATCTGGTCGGCACCCAGGTGAGGCAAAAGGTCCGTGATGGTGAAGACGGGATCGTCTGCCTCTTCGCCAATGGAAAGCTTGATGGTCTCCCCGCCTCTTGTAATCACCACGCCGTGCAAGGCCAGGGGTGTCGCCGCCCACTGGTATTTCTTGACGCCTCCGTAGTAATGCGTTTTGAGAAGGGTCAGGTCATCCGACTCGTACAAGGG
>JAAZGN010000071.1 GCA_012511185.1 Clostridiaceae bacterium | reverse complement strand
CGGCTTCGGTCACCCGGAGGGGTTCGGTGCTGATCTCCAGGCGAAGCCCGCCTGCGCCCTTGGTGTAATAGCGGTGCAGGGGGTTGTCTTCTTCCAGGAGATGATCGGTCAGATAAAGAATGGGCCCTCCGTGGAAAACAAGCGCCAGCGGGAAGCGGCCGGGTGACTTGCCGGCCAATTCTTCGATCGCGTCCATAACGCGCTTCATGCGCGCAAAGAATAAATCGAAGGGTTCGCCTCCCGGCGGGGTTCTACGGCCCAATGATCTCATCATCTCCACATAGAAAGGAACAGACGGCCATAAGTCGTCATGGGGCCGGCCGTTCCAGTCCCCGTATTCGCGTTCCATCAAGTCCGGTACAATCTCTTTATCCATACCGGGGAAATAAAGTTCTGCTGTCTGCCTGGCACGGATCAGGGGTGACACCCAAAGCGTCCGGATGAAGGGCGCCGCCCCTCTCTTTTGCCTTTGCTCAATTAAAAGGCGGCTTTCCGGCAAAATGTCGTAATCCAAAACCGATCCCTGGTACTCGCGCCGCAGATTCTGGTAGGTCAACCCATGGCGGATAAAATAAATGGTGTGCGTTTCTTGACTCATGGCTTACCCCTTTCCAGTGAAAGAGGATAACACAGACAGCGCGCCGCAAGGGGCGCGCTGTAACAATTTCGACTCCAGGCCAGCCTTATGCCCCTTTACCCCTGACCAGGTAATGAGCCAGATTGGCTTCCGGGTCATGCCGGCCGACCAGCAGATCACCTTCCGAGCAGCTCAAAAGCGCCGTAACCCCCGGCCCGTGCCCTGACAGGATGCAGTTGGAGTGGACAATCACCCCCAGCGTCCGGGCTCCCTTTTTGTACTGGCGGCCGTAACGGTTGTCGCAGTCGACCAGGAGGACCAGGTCACCAAATCGCAAGCTTTCCAGGCCATGTTCTTTCAAGGAGTCAGGATCACCTGTCATAATGTCGTAGTCACCCGTATAAGCCGAGGCCGCCCCCATGCCCGATCCCATCAGGTAGGGCGGGACTTCCGCCACGCAAGGAACGACCAACTTGCCGTCTTTCTCCTCAGGTGCAATCATTTCCAGCAGTTCCGGCGACAAATTAAGACAGGCGATGTCAGGGTAGTCATACAACTCAAGACCCAGGCCCTTGGCGCGGATCAGGACCTGATCACCAATCTTCAGCTTGTCCAGGGTTTCGGAATCAAAGTAGCAAAGGGTGTGTTCAATTCCGCCATGTTTGCCCGTAACAAAGCCTTCGGCTCCCTTGGCATCACCATCGACAACAATGGCCCGGTTGCCGACACAGGCGTTGTGCATGACACCTTCGTTTTCAGTCCGCTCTTCGTTGCGCAAACTGACCCCGGGCTCGATGTGGTCACCTGCCAGTTTCATGCAGCAGTCCCCGATCTGGTAGTTATAAACAATGCCGCCAACACCCGGCAGGACGCGCGGAACACCGGTGTTGTCGATCCGGTAGCCTCCCCGGGATGTCGGGGCGTGGATCTTGGCCTGAACGGCGATCTCAACGAGATATTCTTTATTTGTTTTCATCTGTCCATCCCTTTTATCCATTATTCTTTCCCATCAGATTAACACAGGTGGAGGGTACCGTATCTTCCATGATGATCCCAGCTTCTTCTTCTAGCCCTTACTTTGGCTGCACATCCGCATTTTTAGTCACTCGCAGGCTGAAATCAAGTATTTTCAGTATTTATACATGAATTTTGATATTAAGTACAACTTTCAATCTTCCAAACCATCATTATTCCTAAGAAATTGCTTGACAATCCCTTCGAAAGACCTGCCCCGCAAAGATCTCGATTTCGTATGACCTGCCAATATCCAAGTATTTCCAATTCGAACGCCAAGCCCGAAAAATAGGCTAAAAAGCCTGAATTCATGGCATTATACCCATATTCAGTAACTTATGTTACATTCAATTTGACATCTCAAAAAACTCGTGTTATGTTCCACTGCGGTCCGAAGGGGGAAAGACACCTTCAACCAGGCCGGACTCCCACGAGTCACCCTGGAGTCTGACGTGCCCTTGCTCCTAAGCATAGACAGCGTTGCGCTGAACCGCAACTGTACCATAAACAGGAATTCATAATTTTGCAGGCGGAGTCGTCCCGAATGAAAAGAATCATTACCATCTCGCTTCTCATACTGACCATTATCAGCTCCTTACTGGCCGGTTCCATGGCTTATTACACAACCAACCTGGACATTGCCACCGGCAGCGTGACTGCCAAGGAGTTCATCTTCCTCAGTGAAGAGGAGCAGTCTTTCACCGTCAATGAAAAGATCGCCCCCTCCGAAACTGTCACGTGGTCTTTCAAGGTCATGAACCATAACGATACAGCCGTCACAGAAACCGAGCAATACTATAAGCTCACCTTTGATGTCACGGCCGCCGATAACAAGTCCGCCATT
>JAAZGN010000070.1 GCA_012511185.1 Clostridiaceae bacterium | reverse complement strand
TTGTTTGTGCCGACGAAAATACCAGGCAGGCGGTCTTGAAAGCAGAGGCGATGGGACTGGTGCAGGCGTTTTTTTACTCTGTCGGCGATCCCGCCGCATCCGACACCTGTACCCTTTTCCACACGACGGAGCAGGAAGCAGCCATGGAAGCGGTGTCAGGGGTCCACGCGGGTCAGCTGGACATGATCTTCAAGGGTAAAGTCGACACCGCCGTCCTGCTCAAGGAAGTTGTTAACAAGAAGTACGGGCTCCTGTCCGGCCGCCTGATCTCCCACATCGCCCTGCTCGACGTCCCGCGCTACCATAAGATGCTGTTGCTGACCGACGGCGGCATGGTCATGTATCCCGACCTGGAGCAGCTGAGGGGAATCCTTGAAAACGCGGTTGGCGTCATGCACCGCCTGGGTGTCGCAATGCCCAAGGTCGCCTGTCTCGCCGCCGTCGAGAAAGTGCATGACCGTATGCCTGAGACCATTTCTGCGGCCGCCTTGAAGGAGATGAATCAGCAGGGCGTGATCCAAGGTTGTCTGGTGGAAGGGCCTGTCTCCTTTGACCTGGCCTTCGACAGGCAGGCGGCCGGGATTAAAGGCTATGACAGTCCGGTCGCGGGTGATGCGGATATTTTCCTGGTGCCTGATTTTGTCGCAGGCAATTTACTGGCCAAATCACTTGTCTATGGCGGCGGTGCCCGGTTCGCAGGCTTTCTGTCCGGAGCGCGGGCGCCCGTTATCCTCACCTCCCGGTCCTCATCGATGGAGGAAAAACTCTATTCCATTGCCTGCTCGGCGTTCGTTTCATCCATCGCCCCATAAAAGGAGTCAGAATCGTCTATGAAAATCCTGGTCATTAATCCCGGCTCAACGACAACCAAGGTGGCCTTGTTTGAGGATCTTGAACTTGTCAGGGAGAAAAAAATCAATCATTCAAACGAGGAACTTGCGCACTTCGATTCGATCCGCGACCAGCTTCCCATGCGGGTTGATCGGGTAGCCGGTTTTCTACAGGAAGAAGATCTGGCTCCCGGTTCCCTGGATGTCATCGTGGCGAGGGGAGGTATGCTCCCGCCTGTACGGCATGGTGCTTATGTGGTGGATCAAAACCTGGTCAATACACTTCTGGATTATCCGGCAGAAGAGCATGCGTCCAATCTCGGCGCCGGGATTGCCTACCGCCTGGCTGGTGAGAAGGGGACACCTGCTTTTATTTACGATTCGGTTTCGGTTGATGAGCTGACGCCCCTGGCCCGGCTGTCCGGTGTCAAAGGACATGGCAGGCGCAGCTTCAGCCATGTTCTCAATACACGGGCAGTCGCGCGCCAAGTCGCGGCCCGCGAAGGATTTGATCGGGAGCAGGAGAATGTCATCGTCGCCCATTTGGGGGGAGGGATTTCACTTAATCTGCAATCCAAAGGTTCCCTGATCGATGTCGTATCAGCCGATGAGGGACCTTACTCCACGGAACGGGCCGGCGGACTTCCGGTATTCACTTCGATCCGGATCGTCAGGGAAGAGGGGGTGGACGCCCTTTACAGATATGAGACCGGAAGAGGGGGCCTGCTTTCATACACGGGTTCCAACGATGCCGTTGCCATAGAAGAGCGGGCCCTGGATGGCGATCAGGATTCACGCCTGCTTTATGAGGGAATCGCCTACCAGACAGCCAAGGCCATCGGCAGCCTGGCTACGGTTGTCAAAGGCCGGGTGCGGGCCATCATCCTGACCGGAGGCATGGCCCGGTCGAAACTGCTCACCGATGCGGTCAAGGAAAGAGTCCGCTTCATTGCCCCTGTTTACCTCTATCCCGGTGAGCTGGAGATGGAAGCTCTGGCTGCCGGCGCATGGCGCGTCATGCGCGGGGAGGAGGAGGCAAGGGTTTTCCAGCCCTAGCGGCTAGTCCTCACCCCGGTCGGGATGCTCCATCATGTCCTCCCAATATTCCTTGATGTTGGCTGCCTGTTTGGCCTTGACGTGCTGTTCACGTTCCTTGCGGGCCCGCTCTGCGGCCGCAATGGCTTCATTGGGCGTCATTTCAAGGAGGACGGGGTTGTCAAGAAGCGAGTCGAAGAGTTCCAGGCTCTTGATGAAGTAGTAGCCGTCACAGATACGCTCATCCAGGGTGATGTTGAGGTCGATGGTTTTTTTCCATACGATTTCCTCGGTGCGGATATCACGATAGGGTTTCAGGTAAATCCGGCCGATGGCGCAAAACACGGAGGTTGTCCCAAACTCGTAGAGGTGGTGGAACATGGCATCACCGCCGATACTGCCCATATGAGAAATAAAAACCGAAGAATAGAGGGGAATCAATTCCATCAAGGATTTTGGCATCATGCCGTGGAAGTCAAGGGCGCGCGCCACGGAGATGAGGAAGCGTTTGAGAAAGCGAGGCAGTTTGGTGACCATACCGATGAAACGGTCGTCATCCTTGCCGGTCGTCCCCTTGATCTCGTCGACGCTTTCCGCCATCTTTTCTTTGACAGACGAAAGGGTGTCATTGCCATCAAAGCGGACGCGTGCGATGGATTCCAGGCCTTCGTCGGTAAGGGCCGTTTTAACGACATAGAGGATATCGAAGGAGTTGTGCTGGTAGAGCCTGCGCCCCGCTACGAAACGGTTGAGGTTGGGCCGCCGCGTGAAGGTGTGCAGGCAGGCCGCCGAGATGATATTAAAAACGGTGATCCGTTCGCCTTTTTTCCGTTGCTCCCGGATGTAATTTTGAATATTTTCGACGCAATAGGACTTGCCGTAATAGACGACTGATTCGTTGCGCCCCCGCATGATGTAGGGCATGATGTCGCCGATCGGGTCGCGGGTATCGCGGACCAGGGTCCCGTCACTTCTGCGGTAGAACATGGATCACACCACCTCTTTTTGAGTCCGAAGGAGCCTGCCGGTGTCTCCAAGCCCGGCTGTCGGCACCAATGGGGACCGGAATTTCTGGTACATGATAACACAGACGCGTGAACGGTTCGTGTATTTGGAATTGTAATGTATGTGCCTTACGCAAAGATCTGCTCTGTGGTATTTTAGGGAGGATTACAGGTTGACGCCAAGGTCTGTCTGTTTTACTACGCAATAACCGGAGTCATCATAGAGCAGATGAAACATCTTGTCGGTTGGAGAGCCATCGCCCTACTCGTACTGACTGTCCTTTTTATGGCGACCGCAATTACTGTCTTTTCTTGCCGACGCTCCATGAGACCCCCGACAGACGGACTTGATCTGACCACGACCAACAGCTCCACGACGACTTCCTCCCTAAGTACGGAAACGGCCCCAAATACGACAACGGAAACCACCACGACAGAAACCACGACGACGGAACCTGAGATCGTTTACCACTACTCCCACATGATTGTCTTTTTGGATATCCAGCGCGTTGTCTTCTTCCACACGCCGGAACACAGCCCGCCCGTCGCCGAGGTTTCGCTCCGCATTTCTACGGGAAAGAAAAAAGGGACGACACCGACGACACCCAGGGACAAGCCTTTCATTCTTTCAGGCTACACGCCCAAGCAGCTCCTGTTCACCAAGGACGGCAATGTCTGGGTTCGGCACGCTACCCATGTCAGCGGCGATATCTTCTTCCATTCGCAGCCCTACACTTATTACCAGGATGCCGACGGCAAGGCCGTGCCCCTGGACAAGAGCCGCTTTAATCTTGCCGGTTACCGCCAGCTTGGTATTTCGACGACTTCGAACGGTTGCATCCGGCTTTCGATTCGTGACGCCATCTTCATCCAACAAAATATCCATAAGGGTATGCCTGTCTATATCTTTGACAGCAGCAAGGGCTACGATATTCCCGAAGCACCGGTAAATCCGGCGCCTTCTCTGGGTAATGGCTGGGATCCGACCGATATGGACCCTGCCAATCCATACAGGCAAAAGGAAAAAAATAACATGGCCTGGCAGTATAAGCCAATTGGCATCCAGCCCTACACCCTGGTCGGCCAACTGATTGATCCTGCCCAGATCATCGGCAACAAGGATGCCCTCCCTGCGGGGACCACCTACCGCTACCTCCACATCCCCGATGTATCCGTTCCAGTTTTGAGAACTGTCTTTATCCTGGTCGTTTATCCCGACGGCTCCTATGAAGAGATCCGAACCCGGATCAGGGTTGTCGAGGAGATCCCCCCTGAGCCGACCGAGCCGGATCCTCCCCCCACCACGGTGGCACCTACAACAACGACGACAACGACGACAACAACAGTACCGCCGGCAACGACAACAACTGAAGAGACGACGACAGCGGCTGAGACGACCACAACGACGACAGAATCAGAACCCTAGAGGGCCTGAAATAATAAATCCCGGGACAGACAGATATTCTTGGCAGCGGAGCGGCGAGAGTAGATCGTCGCTGAATCTCTTTTTTGTTACTGACGCTGGTTGCTTCTTCCCGTAATCTGGTTCTTTGCGTTCCGTCCTGAACTTGAGAATTTTTCTCATTCAAGTCTTCGGATCCCTTCCAATTTATCCGGCATGAACAGTTGTG
>JAAZGN010000069.1 GCA_012511185.1 Clostridiaceae bacterium | reverse complement strand
GTCCTCATCCATGGCCCAGCCTATGCTCCTGATTTGAACAAAGTTTGAAGTTGCAAGGCCTGTAGCCCTGGTTATCATCTTGCGTAAAGCAGGCAGGCCCGCCTTTTTGGGGGCGGGCCTGCGGTCTGATTGAGAACAAGGATCCGTTAAATGGTCTGTTGGGAGATCCCCTTGATATTGGACAGGACCCAGTCAAACTCAGGAGCCGTCACAATGGAGCCGCAGTAACTGCAGCGGGCGGATTGCGTCAGGTCGATGGGGGCACCGCAGTGCGGGCAATTGCGGCTGACTTCTTGCTTGCCCTCAACATCAGGTGCCGGCGTTTTGATGCCCAGACTGCGGATCATGGTCCACTCGTAGGTCATGAATTTCTCACGGCGCGGGTCACCGCTGACCACCTTGCCGGTCGCCCGGTCAATGGTGTAATCGGTGATGCGGGTGGTCAAATGAATCACCAAGTTATCGTTTTGCTGATCCTGGTAGAAGTTGACCAGGGCAACACTGATGATGGCCACCCGCTCCACCCGGTTGATCTGGTTACGGGTCACCAGCTCCTGGAGCTGGCGCCACATCTGGTTGTAAAGATCGTCTGTCATGCGGGCCCGCATAGGCTCCCAATCCTGGTTTTCCCAGGCGCGCTGCATCTCGGAATAGAGATTGGAGACCTTCTCCCTCATCTCCGCCTCGGTAAAGAAGGGGTCATGCAGTCTCACCTGGTCGGCGATACCCGCCGACCGGGCAGGGTGTACGGTCGGGACGTGGGTCGCTCCCCCCTGGCTGCCCTTTTTCGATTTCAGAATCACAAATACGACAATAAGGATAAAAACAATCAGGCCAAAAGGCGAGTCCCCCAGGCAGGACAGGCCCACACAGCTACCGAAGCTGCCGCTGCCGCCCCAATCACTGTCGCCGAAAGAGCCGCCCCAGTCACCTCCGCCCGAAGAGCCGCCCCAGTCGCTGTCGCCGCCGAAAAAGCCGGCATCGGCAGGCCCCGGATAGAAACGGGTGCTGGCATGGGGGGTGGCACTGAACACGATCAAGGCCATTAATGTCGCCAACAATACGAGTGAAAATTTAACCGTCCGTCTCATCTGTCAAGGCCCTCCTGTCGGTGCTCGTAATCTAAACAAAACCGGTCAATTCTTGCCGCCATCGGTTTTTTCTCTCCGGTACAAACGGATCAGAGCCTGGGTACCCAGATCACCGTCACCTTCTTTCGCCATCCGTTCGTAAAGACTCAGTACCGCATGAAGCATGGGAAGCCTGGTGCGGCGTTCCGCCATCTCATCTTCCACGATGCGCATGTCTTTGATGAAGTGCTTGATGAAAAAACCGGGATCATGATCGCCCGACAAAACCCTGGGCGCCATATGGGTGATCTGCCAGCTTCCGGCCGCTCCCGCCCCAATTGCCCGCAGCATGGTTTCAGGGTCCAGACCTGTCTTCTCAGCATAGAGGATGGCTTCGGTCATGGCCGCCGTGGCACCCGCCACAGCGATCTGGTTGGCAGCCTTGGTATGCTGGCCCTTGCCCGCCTCGCCCATGTAAACAATATTCCTGCCCAGAACCGAGAATACGGGAAGGGCGCGGTCGTAGGATTCGCGGTCACCGCCCACCATAATGGAAAGTGTTCCATCGCGTGCCCCCAGGTCACCACCCGAAACAGGCGCGTCCAAAAGGTGCAGACCTTTTCTCTGTCCTTCCTCATAGAGCCTGACGGCGAGCGAGGGGGACGAGGTCGTCATGTCGATGACAAGGGTTCCGGGCCGGGCTGTGCCGAAGACTCCCCCCTGGCCCTGCATAACCTCCTCAACATCAGAAGGATAGCCCACCATGGTGATCACGGCATCTGCGCCTTCAGCCGCGTCGGCTATGCTGCCGGTGCACACCGCTCCCGTCACGCAGGCGGTCTGCTCCGCCTTGGTTCTTGTTCGATTAAAAACCCTTACTTCGTAGCCGTTATGGCATAGGCGGGCGACCATGGCCGCACCCATGACACCCGTACCGATGAATCCGATTCGCTTGATGGGCATCTGTTCTTCTAAACTCCCCTAGCTGACATGATCAGGTCAATCTGATCAGGGTTCAAGCCGATCATGGCCTCGCCCAGGTTCTCGGAAACATGAGCCAGGCGTTCCGGATCGTCGTAGTGCTCACAGGCTTCAACAAAGGCCTTGGCACGGCGCACGGGGTCGCCGGACTTGAAAATTCCCGACCCGACGAATACGCCCTCGGCGCCGAGCTGTCGCATCAGGGCGGCATCAGCCGGTGTCGCGACACCGCCGGCGGAAAAATTTGGAACCGGCAGCTTGCCGTGCTTATGGACGTATTGGATCAGTTCAATCGGAACAGCCAGGTCGCGCGCACGGACGTAAAGTTCATCGGGGCGAAGCGAGACGACCTCCCCGATCTGTTGATTGATTTTTCGCATGTGCCGGACCGCCTGGACCACGTCTCCCGTACCTGGCTCACCCTTGGTGCGTATCATCATGGCCCCTTCGGCCAAGCGTCGCAACGCCTCGTCGAGGCCGCGCGCGCCACACACAAAAGGCACATCAAACCTGGTTTTATCGATATGGTAGACTTCGTCGGCAGGAGTCAACACTTCGCTTTCATCGATGAAGTCAACACCGATGGCCTGGAGAATCTGTGCTTCAACAAAATGGCCGAAACGCACTTTCGCCATCACCGGGATCTTGACCGCCTTCATAATCGCCTTGATCATGGCGGGATCACTCATTCTTGAAATACCACCAGCCGAACGAATGTCAGCCGGAACGCGTTCGAGCGCCATGACCGATACGGCTCCGGCTTCCTCGGCGATCCGGGCCTGCTCGACATTGACGACATCCATGATGACGCCGCCTCTCAGCTGTTCCGCAAGGTTGCGGTCAAATTGTTTCATCAGAATCATGCCTCCAATCCCTATTCAAACAGATACGATTATACATCTTAAAAAAACTCCGATAGCGGAGCTTTGTCACAGTTAATCCAGCCTTGATTCCGTACCTGTTTCAGTATACGCTGACGGTTTAGCGAACGCAAGAAAAAGACTGTCGCGGACGTTCCGTTACAGCGATTGACAGCAGGTCCTTAAATCAATAATATGTTATCGATATTGAGGAGGTTCTCATGGCTTCAAATTCACTCTCCTTTCAAACGTTGCAACGCTTGCCCTATTACCTCGATTATTTGCGGGAAGTCGAAACCGAGAATGTTTCTTCCACATCCATCGCCGCTGAATTCCGCTTCCATGAGGTACAGGTCCGCAAGGATCTGGCATCGGTGAGCCGGCTGGCAGGACAGCCGCGAAAGGGCTTCGCTACCCAGGCCCTTATCGAGGATATCGAGGATATACTGGGTTACGGCCATATCGATGAGGCTGTCATCGTCGGTGTCGGCCATCTTGGAACCGCCTTGGCCAACTACACGGGATTCGGCAAATACGGCCTGAAAATTGTCGCCGGCTTCGACATCCGCATTGAGCACGCGGATTGCCTGAACGGGTTGCCGCTATACCCCATGGACCGGCTTGATCCGGTTATCCGGGAAGGGGGAATTCGGCTGGGCATTATTACCGTGGACGGAGCTCATGCTCAGTCCATTTGCGACCAGCTGGTAGAGGCCGGCGTAGAGGCAATCTGGAATTTCGCGCCTGTATTGTTGCAGGTCCCGGAAGGCGTCATTGTACAAAATGAAAACATGGCATGCGCCCTCGCAGTTTTGAGCCATCATCTTCGAAAATAGTACCCCCGCAGCCGCGGCCGCTGCCCGACATTGTCCGTGATATGATACAGGCATGAGCGGGACAGGCCAAAAAATCCTTGTTATCATCAATCCAAATGCCGGCCGTTTCGGCGCGACCGAAATTTCCGCCAAACTTTGCGGTGAACTCCGGCAGGCGGGTGCCGTGGTTCGCGAAGTATTTACGACTGGCAGGGGTGACGCCCGCGAAATCGCTTTCACCAAGGCCCCCTCCTACGGGGTTGTCGTCGCCTGCGGTGGTGATGGCACGCTGTCCGAGGTCATCTCGGGACTCATGCGGCTCCGCTTTCCTCCAGATGTCGGTTTCCTGCCGATCGGCTCGACTTGTGACATTGCCCGGACCTTCAAGCTGCCCTCCGACCCCAGGAAGGCGGCGCAGGGCATCCTGACGGGTATCCCTTTTCCTGTTGACATCGGTCGCGTCCATGGGAATCTCCCCCGGATCCGCCAGGATCTCCCCGAGGGTGTCGCGCCAGACAGTCCCGATCAACTTCCCGACTACTTCAGCTATGTCACCAGTTATGGCGCCTTTACCGAGACTTCCTACGCGACAAGGCGCCACTTGAAAAAGGCCCTGGGCCATTTCGCCTATGTGCTGACCGGCCTCCATTCAGTCGGCAGCATCCGCCCTTATGACACCACGGTTCTTCTCGACGGGACCGACTATTCCGGCAGTTATATCTTCGGGGGTGTCCTTAACTCCTTTTCTGTCGGCGGGCTCGTTAAGCTGGACGATGTCGTTTTCAACGACGGCCTCTTTGAGGTTCTGCTCGTCAAGCCTCCGCGCAATGCAGGACAGACAGCCAAACTCATCTCTCATCTCTTGCAGCGAAAGACGAGTGATGCCATCATCCGGCAGCGGGCCAGCGACATCATCTTTCGCTTCAAGGAGCCTGTCCCTTTCACCGTTGACGGGGAATATGGCGGTTCGAGAACAGACTGGCAAATTCATAACATCAAGCAGGCCATCCGCCTCCGCCTGCAAAGCCCGCCCGGAACAAGAGCTTGAAGAAGGGAGGCCTTCCCATGTCCGAAAGCACAAGCAAGGCACCTCGCCAGGATCATGACCTTGGTTTTTTACTGCGCTACGAGAACATCGCCTGGTTTGAAAAGGGTCTGGTCCGGATCCTGGACCGGCGTGTTTATCCGACTGAAATTGTTTTCCTTGAGTGCCGGACTGTCGACCAGGTAGCTGATGCCATCACCGGCATGGTGACCCAGAGCGCCGGCCCCTACACAGCGGCCGGCATGGGAATGGCACTTGCAGCCAGCCAGGTCAAGGGGCAGGGCAAAGAAAAACAGCTGCAGGCACTTAGGCAAGCAGCCGAACGGTTGTCGACCGCGCGGCCGACAACCGTATCGAGAATGAGACGGGTGACATCCGGTGCCCTGATCGCAGCGGAGAAAGCGCTGGCCCAAGGGGAAAGTGATGTCACGCAGATCCTGTTCGATCTGGCCTATGACTCCCTGGAACGCCGCTACGAACGGATGTCCCGGGTCGGAAGCAATCTTATTTCACTTCTTCCTGACCGGGCAATCGTCATGACCAACTGCTTTGGCGAGACCATCATAGGCACCATGATCCGGGCGGCGCAGGACAGGGGCCTGGAATTGAAACTGTTTACTCCCGAAACCCGGCCCTACTTCCAGGGTGCCCGCCTGACGGCCAGCGTCGCGGCTGAAATGGGTGCCGATGTCACTGTGATTACCGACAATATGCCGGCTGAGGTGTTCTCCCGTCATCCCGTCGATCTGTATACAACGGCAGCCGACGCCATTACCAGGGACGGCTATGTGGTCAACAAAACCGGAACACTCCAGATCGCCATCGTCGCCAAATACTACGGCGTGCCCTATTTTGTCACGGGAATTCCGGACAGAGTGATCCTTTCTGAAGTCACCATCGAGCAGCGCGATCCGCAATTCGTGCTTGAGGCCCGCGGCGTGCGAAACACCAGGCCTGAAGTCAAAGGTTACTATCCTTCCTTTGACATAACGCCCCCTCATCTCGTTTCGGGTGTTGTCACCGACACAGGTATTTTGACGCCCTATAACCTGGACCATTACCAGCCGCCCGGCGGACAGGCAGATGACTACTATGGCGGTTTCGTTGTATGATTGCCTGTGAGAGAAAAAAGGAGGTAGCCGGATGGCAAAAAAAGAAATTCGTCTGACCCAGCTGACCAGCGCCGGCGGCTGAGGGGCCAAGGTAGGACCGGGGGTCCTTTCCGAGCTTCTGACTGGTTTGCCAAAAAAAATCGACGACCGCCTCCTTGTCGGCTCTGAAACCGACGATGATGCTTGCGTCTATCTCGTTTCCGATGAAATCGCTGTCATCCAGACGGTCGATTTTTTCCCGCCTGTCGTCGACGATCCTTACGACTACGGCCGCATTGCCGCGGCCAACGCCCTGAGCGATGTCTACGCCATGGGGGCTGTACCCAAAACAGCACTGAACCTGCTTTGCTTTTCGTCATGTATGGACCTGGCCGTCGTGCGCAGGATTCTTGAAGGCGGGGCCGACAAGTGCGTGGAGGCCGGGGTCACCATCGCAGGCGGTCACAGTATCGAGGATGAAGAGCCCAAATACGGCCTGTCCGTCATGGGTCTGTGCCACCCGGATCAGATCCGGAGGAACAACACGCCCCGTGCGGGCCATCGGCTTGTTCTGACAAAGGCTCTTGGTACGGGAGCTCTTTCCACGGGCGCCAAAGCCGACCTTCTCGACAAGGAGACCGAACAGCGCATGGTCAATACCATGGCCAAACTGAATAAATACGCCTTTGAGGCTTCCTTGGGCCTCCAAGTATCTGCCTCAACCGATATCACAGGTTTTGGCTTGCTCGGGCATATGCGGGAAATGGCGGGGAATGACGGTGATATCACTCTGGAACTCGACAGCAGGTCTGTCCCCTTTCTGCCTCAGGCTCTGGACATGGCCAGGGACGGCATACTCCCCGGCGGAACCTACCGCAACAGGGACTATGTCGGCGACCGGGTGCATCTTGACAAGGAAATTCCCATGGCCTTGACGGATCTCATGTTTGACCCCCAGACCTCAGGCGGTCTCTTGCTGGCCATGAAAGAGGATGACGTCGATACTTATCTCAGTACCCTGCGCGGGATGGGCGAAGAGGCGTGGCCGGTCGGCCGCGTCCTTCCCTGGCAAGGTGTCGCCATCCGGGTGATCTGATCAGAGGAAGATTTCCGACAGCACCTGATCCGTATAGTCTCCGAACAGGGGGCCGTTGGCGTACTGCATGAAACCCAGCTCTCCGATGTCGTTGTATTCGATGAGAACCGGTTCACCGTCTTCGGCGACAGCGATATCCCAGGCAATCAGACGTGAGTAGGGAAGGCGTTCCGCCATTTTCATGGCCAGCTCCTTCACCGCCTGGAAGGAGGGAACAAGATAACCGCTAAAATCAAAGCCTTGCGGGTGCCGGTCGAACCGGTCGCCGTTGGCGGAAAAGGCAACCTCCCGCAAGCGGCCGTCTTCCCTGACACCGCAAACGATACCCCCAAAACCCAGGTTATCCACCTGGCTGCCGCCGGCGCCCATTTTCAGTACGGTTGAGAGCGCGACGGCCTGGCCGTCAATCAATAACGTCATCACACGCAGGCAGTTGACCGAACTCTCATGAATGGCGGCAAGGGCGGTATGCTGTTTGACGATCTTTTGAACGATGTAACTTGGGATTTGCCCAAAATGGGTGTCCAGGAAATCTGAAAGCTCTGCCGCATTGACGGCGGCGTAAAACTGGATCCCCTTGCCGCTGTGGGTGCGTGTCGCCGGCTTGACGACCGCCTCACCGCATTCGAGGAAAAGCCGGATCGCCTCTTCCCTGCTGATCAATTGATAATCGGCGTTGTAGAAGGACCCCTTGATTCGCATGAAGACCGTTTCCGGTTGCCGGCAGTTAAACAGAAGCGGCTGAAGGCACTTGTTGGTCAGAACGGCATAGTCACGGTCGTTCAAATAGCCAATCATGCGGGTCAGATAAAGGTCGTCGGGCAGGTAGCGAACATCAAAGGCACCATGCATGCATGCGTATAAAGCTTGAAAGAGCGGGCGGTTCTTTTTCGTGTAGCGGCGCCAGTAGGATTGTATGGCCTGCTTCTGCTCCCGGCTGATCCCGCACCGCCGATTCTTGAATTCCTTGCGGCTGCCCGACCGGATTGACCAGACCATGGCGCGGGTCATGACGGCATCGGCCCTTTTGTTCAGGAAGGAAACCCAGGCCCGGATCATTCTCTTAAATTTGTCGCGCATGCCAACACTCCTTACGTCCGTCAAGGCGATCCGCTCTGATTCGGCATTATTCTACCACTCCCTTTGGTAAGATGATCTTAAGAACTCAAGACAAAGACGTGATGGGGATGACCATTGAAAGGCCGCGGGACCTGCCAAAAGTGGATGAGCTGCTGCGCGATTCACGTCTCAACAACGCGAAGGAAACCATGGGCTACGTCCCTGTAAGAGAAGCAGTGCGCGGTATTCTCGATGCGGCGCGTCAGTTTCTTGTTGAAAACGGGGATAAACCCCACCCGGACGCCGCCTACATCGACCGGGCTGTCCAGGCAGGTCATGGGGCGGGCGGCAACTTATTGCTGTCTGCGCAAAGCCTGATCACGGCAGTCCTCCAGAAACTCGACACCGAAGCCATACCTGGGATCCGCAAGGTCATCAACGCCACCGGCGCCATCCTCCACACCAATCTTGGCCGGGCTCCCTTGGCCAAACAGGCACTTGCCGCAGTCCGGCGAAGCAGTGAAGGCTACGCGTCACTCGAATTTGATCTGGAAGAAAACAGGCGCGGCCAGCGTACGTCATCCGTGGAAACCTTGCTGTGCCGTCTTTTTGCCATCGAAGCCGCGACAGTCGTCAACAACAACGCGGCTGCCGTTATGCTCGCCTTGTCGGCCTTATGCCGGGGGCGTGAGGTCATCGTTTCGCGCGGTGAGCTCGTCGAGATCGGCGGCAGGTTCAGGATCCCCGAGATCATGGAAGAGAGCGGTGCGATCCTGCGTGAAGTCGGCACCACCAACAAGACACACCTGGACGATTATGAAAGCGCCATCGGCGACTCAACCGCGGCCCTCCTCAAAGTTCACCGCAGCAATTTCCGGATGTCGGGCTTTACCGGGAATGTTGTCGAATTCAAGCTATCAGAGCTGGCCCACCGGCACGGATTGCCCCTGATCTATGACCTGGGAAGCGGCCTCATCTCCGCGGAGCTTTCCTCCCTGCTGACGGACGAACCGACTGTCCACGCCGCCCTTACCTCCGGCGCCGATGTCATCTGTTTTTCCGGTGACAAGCTCCTCGGCGGGCCCCAGGCGGGCATTATCATCGGACGGGCAGACCTGGTCGGGAAAATGGCCGCCCATCCCCTGATGCGCGCCTTCCGGTGTGACAAGATGACTCTTGCGGCCCTTGAGGCAACCCTGACGCTCTACCTGGATCCTGATCGAGCCAAAGAAGAAATCCCTTTGCTGGTGTCGGCACTTTATGACAGTGCCGCCCTGCGTGAACGGACGGAAAAGACAGCCGCCGCCCTTGCCCAACACGGGATTGGCGCGCAAACCATCTCCTCCGCCATGATCATGGGGGGCGGGGCGGCACCTGAAGTAACCGTGGACTCCTGGGCTCTGGCTGTCAATCCCGGCACACTGCCGATCTTTTCGCTGGAAACAAGATTGCGGGCCTTTGACCCTCCCGTCCTCTGCCGCACGACACACGATACGCTTTTGTTCGACTTGCGGACTGTTTCTGAAGAAGAGGAGCGCCTGCTGATTTTCGCGCTGGTCGACGCATTTGACAGAGAGGCGGATCCGCTATGAGACATGTCATCATCGGCACGGCCGGCCACGTCGATCATGGCAAATCGTCCCTGATCCTGGCCTTGACCGGCCGCGACCCCGACCGGCTCGCTGAGGAAAAGGAAAGGGGCATCACCATCGAGCTGGGTTTCACCTGGCTCGATCTGCCGGACGGCTCACGATCCGGTATAATTGATGTTCCCGGCCATGAAAAATTTATCAGTAACATGCTGGCGGGTGCTGGCGGGATTGACCTGGCCCTGCTCGTTGTCGCCGCCGACGAGGGTATCATGCCACAGACGCGCGAACACTTGGGAATCTTGTCGCTGCTCGGTATTCCTCATGGAGTCATCGCGCTCACCAAGTGCGATCTGGCCGACGAGGAGCTCATTGAACTGGTCGAGGAAGATCTCCGCGAGCAAGTCCGGGGCACATTACTGGAGGACGCGCCGGTCGTACGGACATCAACCGTATCGGGTGAGGGCATTGAAAGGCTGCGGACCATATTATTCGACTTGATCGCTGCGGCGGATTCCGCTAAAGACGAGCTTCCTTTCCGGCTGCCTGTCGACCGGGTTTTTTCGCTTGGCGGCTTCGGAACCATCGTGACCGGGACCCTGATTGAGGGGGTAATCCGGACAGGCGACCAGGCCGGGATTTATCCCCAAAACAAAACCGCACGTGTGCGGGGCATTCAGATTCATGAGACAGCGGTGAATACCGGGTGGCCGGGGCAGCGCGTCGCCCTCAACCTGACCGGTATAAAAAAAGACGATTTGGCCCGGGGAGATACGCTGGCAGCTCCGGGTAGCCTGCGGGGAAGCCTCCTGTTTGATGCCACCCTGACCGCGCTCCCCGGTGCCCGCTTCCCTATCGCCAACAAGATGCGCGTTCACCTCTTCCACGGTGCCCGTGAAATCCTGGCCCGCATTGTACTGCTTGACCGCGATGTTCTGGAGCCGGGTGATACAGGCCCTGCCCAGGTGCGGCCCGAAGAGGAGCTGTTCGCCAAGTACGGCGATCGCTTTATCATCCGCTTTTATTCACCGCTTGAAACAATCGGCGGCGGCATCATTGTTGACCCGCTACCGGCAAGGCACCGGCGCATGCGTGAAAACATCCCGGACGATTTTGACATCATGGCGGGCGATGACCGGTCCGCCCGCCTTAACCTTGCTGTGGCCCACGGGAGCGATAAGCTTGCCCCGCTGGAGACCGCCCTTTACCGGGCTGGTATCAGCGCCCTGGAAGGCAAGGAACTGCTCGATGGCCTTGTCGCCAACCAATCCATTGTCCTCCTGAACGAGCGTGTTGCGGTCAGCGAAAGCGTCCTGGAATCACTCGGCCGCAAAGCGTCGGCCCTGCTCTCCAACTTCCATGGCAAAAGACCACTCGAACAGGGGATGCGGCGCGAAGAACTGCGGACCAGGTTAATGCCACGTGCGGGAATCCAGTTATCCGATCTTGTCATCGACCGTCTGCGCGACAGGGAAATCCTTGACACTTGCGATGGCATGGTCTCCCTTCACGGTTACAGGGTCTCGCTTTCGCCGCAAGAGGAGATGGCAGTTCATGAAATGGAAACGGTCTTCCTGGATGCGGGATACGCGCCCCCCCTGCCCGAAGAGATTCCTCTGCAGCCGGGCAAGCGGGTCGACCGCGCGCAAATTTTGTCTTTGCTGATCGACCGTGAAATCCTGATCCGGCTGACCCCCCAGATCCTGATGCATCGGGACAAGGTGGATCAGGCATGGGTCATCGCACGTGAAGCGATTGAGCAGGAGGGCGGGATCACCCTGGCTGAATTTCGCGACCGGCTGGAAACAAGCCGAAAATTTGCCATCGCCCTTCTTGAATACTTTGACAGGCAGAAACGGACCCGCCTGACCGGCGAGATACGCGTATTCTTCCCATAGTGAGGTCGAACAAGATGCCGGCATACTGCCCCCGCCTCATCTATCACAAAGATCCCGACCAACTGGTCCGCCGGGTTTTTGACGAACTAGGCCAACATCAGTCGGCCTGGCCGGATCACCGGGCCTTCATCCTGGTACCCGAGTATCTGAAAGCCGACATGGAGCGCCGTTACCTCACCAGTCAGCAAGCCGGCGGTCTGATGATGGCTGAAGTTCTTTCCTTCCGCCGCCTGGCGACGCGGCTTTTTATGGAGGCGGGCCGGCAGGCCGCGGGCAGCCTCTCAAAAGCGGGCAAGGCTGTTTTGGCACAGGGCTTGCTGCTGGACAGCAGCCTTCCCTTCCGGAGATTCAACCGGCTTGCCGGCAGACCACGCTACGCTGCGGAATTGGTCAGCGTTCTGGGAGATTTTCAACGTTATGGCATTTCCACCAAAGACCTGATGAATACTGAAGAGGCGATTGGCTCTGCCGTTGCAAGCCGGGCAACGATCGATAAGCTGCACGATTTCGCTCTTCTCAAGGATGCGCTGGAAAAAGAGCTTCAACAACGACAACTGGATGACCCTGACGAAGAACTGAGCCGTTTGGCACATTTGCTGGGTACCGAACCCTTGCCCGGGCGCCTGGCTTTCCTGAGGCACTCCCATGTCTGGATCCTGGGTTTCGGCAACAGCCGTGATTTTACATCCCAGGAACGGAAGGTTTTAAAAGCGCTCTCATCCAAGGTGGCTTCCCTGACAATCGCGGTCGCCGATGACGGCTCGGAAGGTGAAGAAATCGCCTTCCGGCACGGCAGCGAAACCCTGCGCTCGCTCGAGCGGCTCTTTCCCGGGTCAAAGAAGGAACCGCTGGCATCTCCAGATACCCGCGCCCAAGCGGAGATGCACTTTATCCGGGCCATCGACAGGCGTGAGGAGGTGCGTTTTGTTGCCGGGGAAATCCGCAGACTCCTGCTTATGGGAAAGTTGCGGCGCAAGGATATCGGTATTGCACTCTGTGAGACGGATATGGCTTCCTCCTACCTTGAACCTGCTCTGACCGAGTACGGGATCGATGCCTGCATTGATACCGGCAGGCCGCTTCATCACAGCTCTTTTCTCCGCTTCCTGCGATCTTTTCTCAAACTCTGCAAACACGATTTCAGCCTGGATGACCTGCTCAACTATTACAGGAGCGGACTGTCCGGCCTGGATCGTCAATGGATCGATCTTTTTGAAAATGCTGCCCTGGCCGCCGGCTGGCGGGGAGTCCGCGATTCTTCCAGGATCCTGGGCAGGCTTGACCCGCTGACGCCGGATGGGCTGGCCGTCACCTCTGTTCTGGCTGACTTGGAAAAGCTGCTGGAACAGACAACCGCCATGCGCGAAGCCGGGACGGGCAAGTCCAAGTGCGCCCTCCTGATCGACTTGTTATTTGAAGGTGATCGTCCGCCCGCCCAACTCATCGAAAAACAGAGAGACAGGCTGTTGGCGGACGGCCACAAGGAGAGCGCACGCATTCTCGTCGCCTCGTGGAACGCGGCCATCGATTATCTGGAAGAATCTTCCGGTCTCCTCGGTGAGACCCGCATTTCCCAGGAGCATTTTTCCTCCTTGCTGCTTGCGGGCATGGAGGGTTTATCGCTGGCTTCAATTCCTGCCGGCATCGATCTTGTCCGGGGGGGCTCACTTGCTCAGATGGCCTCCTGGCCCTGCCGGGTTTTATTTATTCTCGGCGCGACCGACGCTGCCTTTCCTCCCCCACCCCGGCAGGAAGGGTATTTGCTGGACGAGGAGCGGGCTTTTCTGGCCGATCGATCAGGCAAGCCCTTTCCCAACAGGAAAAAGGATCAGGCCGCATCGCAGGCCTGGCTGATTCACTCACTCCTTGCCAGGCCTGACCAGTCGCTTTACTTGTCGGCACCGACTCTGGGAGACGACAGTTCACGCCTCTTTGATGAATGGCTTTCGGAAAAAGGAGGCGATGAAATCATCCTGACCAAGCAGAATGCCCGCCCCGACGCGCGCTGGTACGCACCGGAGGCAGCAGTCAAGATGCTCCGATGGAATCGCGATGCGCCCCTGGCCTGGCAAGAGGCTGTCGCCCATTTCAAAAAAGATATTCCCCGGCTGCTTCAGCCGGCCGATGTGATGGCCGGGTCTTTCGTCCTTCCCGAACCACTGGTCGAAACCGTCATGACGGAGCGTGACGGCATCAGCGTTTCCTTGATCCAGCTTTACAATTCGTGTCCCTTCCGGTTTTTTATCGAATACCTGACGGGTGCTGCCGAACGAACCATACCCGACGATATGGCAAGCCACCAGGGAACCCTTCTTCACCGCTTGATGGAATTGGCTGTGGAGGAATTGATCGGCCTGCTCCGGGACTCTGCCCAGGACGAAAAAACGGCAGTCACGCTTGGCTGGCAAAAGCAGCTGACTCCGCCCTATATGCGCAATCTATACCGGCAGGCGGCGGAGGACCGGCAGCTGGTATGGTACGGGCAGCCGCCTCTTTCAGGTGGAATCGGTGAGCGAATGATCATGCGTGCCGCGGACACCCTTGGAATCCTCGCTGAATTCAACCGTGAGGATGAATTCAGGCCGCATCTTCTGGAATGGTACTTCCCCCAGGAAGGACGGCCGCCCTATCAGTTAACGGCCGGAAAACACAACTTCACCTGCCGCGGCCTGATCGACCGGATCGATGAGAACCCGCAAGGTCTGCTTCGGCTGATCGATTACAAGCGTTCGTCCCGGGAGTTCTCCTGGCTGGGTCTTTACGATGGTACCGATCTCCAGCTCCCTCTCTACCAAAGAGCTTATGAGACCGCCTTTCCGGGAAGCCTCATCGAAGGACTTCTTTTCGCGGGCTGGAAGACATCCAATCATTACGAGCTTTCGTCCTTTCAACCGCCTCCTTCTCCCGGAGAAAACACAGGCCTTGGATCACTCAAAAAACAGATGGCTGTGTGGAAAGAAGATCACCTGCAAAAGGTGGCGCATTTCGCTGAAAAGAAAGCTGTCGAAAGCCTGGAGTCAATCCTGAGTGGACATTTCCCCGCAAAACCGGTTGTACGGGAAGGCAGCCAAAACCCCTGCACCTACTGCCCCTGGTACGCCGCCTGCGGTTATGACAGCCGTCTGGCGCGAAACCGAACCAAAGCCGCTGATAAAGAAGAAAACAGCAGGGTTCGCGAGGCAATATTGGAAGCAGGCAGTTAAACTCAGGGACTCGTTTTCAAGGGCCAGGGATTCTCTTTCATGTAGGTCATGTAGGGCTCGTTGATTTCGGCCCAATCCTCTTCGGATAGCAGGTCTTTATAATAGTCTGAATCAATGATGACCCGCGCTGTATCATAGCGCAGTTTGACCTCGCGGTTGATACGCTCGATGTAGGCCGCCTGGTCATCCAGCTCCTGGCCTTCGTGCAGGGTGAAGGTACCGGTCGAAGCATTGTAACGCCCCTTTTCCGTAATCCAGCTGCGCCCGAGGAATATGGCCAGGGCTTCCGTATCGGAGAAGATGTCACGTCCGGATAAAAACCTGGAATCGTAGGGGACGCCCATGTAGTTGTAAATAGTCGGCAGCAAATCAAGGCTGGTGCAGTACTTGTCAACAACCTCCGGTTCGATCCCGTCATGGTAGAACAAGGCGCAGCTTTCGTAGATATCAAAAACTTTGTCCAGGCTCTTTCCTGCCAGGGCTTCGTAGCTCGAGTGCTCTTCGAGGGCATAAGGATAATGGTCGGGGTTGATGACAATCAGGGTTCTGTCCGCAATGCCGGCATCCCTCAGTTGCTGCAACAAGCTTTCCATGGCCAGTTCCAATTCATAGTTGGCAGCCAGGTAGGCGATCCCCTCATGGGGCAGGTCCAGATGCGAGAAGGTGTCCCAGTGACGGGCCGCCATGTCGTTTCCCATTTTCGACCAGTTCGCATGACCGCTGACCGACAGGTAGTAGACATGGAAGGGTTCATCGTCCAGGAACTCGAATGTCGTCTTTTCGATCATCTCCAGATCGGATTCCGGCCAGGTCCGCTTGACCTCCAGCCCGTGTCCCAGCCCCCGGTAATCGTAGCACAGGTTGGGATGGGACAAATCACGCGAATAGTAATTCCAGGTGTGATTGTGCCAGGCGTAGGTCGTATAACCCAAACGTTCAAACATCTTGCCGGGCACCATGGCCATGTCATTTTTATGCGCTTCCTTCAGGGTCCACACACCCTGCTTGGGTATCATGCCGCAAAGCCCGGCATATTCGCCGTCCAGGGTTGATACGGTCCACACCGGCACATAGAAGTTTTCGAAGTGGACCCCCTGGTGATACATTTGCCAGAGCGTCGGGGTCAATTCCTCGTCAATGCAGTATTTGGAAAAACTCTCCGCCGTCACAAAGATCAGGTTAAAACCCTTGCCCCGTCCCGTGTGATCGTTTGTATAGGAGGGCTCTGTCCTTGAAAAGACCAGATCCAGATAACGGACCAGATCAGCCCGCGTTTTCCCCATCAGGATGGGGGAAGAATCGTCCTCGGAGACATAGTCTTCGAGCCGGGCTTCGTAATCAATGGGCAGGATGTTGGGAATTCGCACAATGACCTCGTTCGGCTCCGTTTCGAGAGGATCCGGTGAAGATTGACCCGGCTCAGTCATCCAGGGTGGATCGGTGGGATCGGGAATTAAATCATCCTGTACCAGTGCGCTTCGCGGGTACACCATATGACTGACGTCAACTCCCATGGCAGACAGGAGGCCAAACTGACTGGTACCCGTCAGGATCTCGTTTTCAAGAAAATAGTGTTCCCAGGGGCTGTTAAGTGAACGATCAAAGGCCATGACGCCAACGGTTGCCCCGAAGAGAACAAAAGCGGCAGCCAGAGCGGGCAGCACTTCCGTCCATCTTTTTTTTCTATTGGCACAGTCAGCGTCAACACGCTTTTTCACGAAAACGTAATAAATGGATATCGGAGAGAGCATGATGACAAACCAAGGCGTATTGCGGAGAATCTTGATTACAATGTCCTCCAAAAATTGCAACACCTGGCCGCCGTTTCCAACTGAATAAACGACGAAAAAAGTCCGGAAGAATTTATAGTAAACAAGTTGTGCCGCATAAATGAAAGGAAAGAAAAACAGAAGCGCATAGGTGGCGGCGTTGCGCACTTTTTGAGGTAAAGTCCGCAAGAGGGCAGACAGGATCATCGCCCGGATCAGACAAAACTAGGTCAGGAAGAGAAGGCCGATGGTGAAAAAGGGTCCGTCCACATTGATGCGCAGTACAATCTCGCAGACCAACTGCGTGGCAAAGAGCATCAAAACGAGGTGAAAGCCGCACGACAGCCGTTCCAGCCAGCTTCCGTCAACCGGATTGGCAAAATCCGCGGCAGGCACCGCGACCCGCATAATGAAATCAGGTCGGTTGACAAGGGGGCGACGCATGTTCCGCACTCCCTGTTCTGCCCCCACGGTTTCACTTCTTGACGCTGCCACCTTTATCTCATCAAGGCAACTTCCATCTTCCGGGATACGGTGCTCCCGTATGTTCCCGCCCTTTGATTGAAAACTCATCTATGAGCCTCCTGTTACCCGACAATGATAGCACAGCATTCTAGGGTGCGGGTGGAAAAATGGTGTCCTTATAAGCGACTTGCTCCGGAACCGGAACGTCGACAATCAGGATATCACTCCCGCCGTACTGATCCTTGAAGCTGGAAATGAGATCCAGTTCAACATCTCCGTGAAAACGTAAATTGATCTCCCGGAAATCTTCCACGGCGGGGCGGTCATACATGATCTCCTCGACGACGTAAAGAAGATAAAGTGTCGAGTTCACCCTGTCGCCCTTTTCATAAAAGGATTGGTAGGGAACTGCCTCCTGACAGCTGCCATTTACAACCACCTTATGAAGGATCGCAAAGAAATTGCGGGCGCGGTCAGCCTGGTCATAACCATAGAACAGACGGGTTACCCCGGCCTGATAACTGTAGTCCCATCTGCTGACCGCCTGGCCTGTCCTGAAGTCGTCGTTCCAGTAGTTCATGTCCAGCCTGGCCGTCCTATCCTCTTCAAGCCACAGCGCGATATGATCAAACAAGGGCATTAAGTCTATGCCGTCCAGATTCCTGGGGTATTCTTTCAGACCGCTGACAAGATACTCCTTTGTCAGCCGCTCCACTTTCTGTCCTTGGCTGGCAAACCCTTCCTTATCGACAATGGCTTCAACTATGACCCTTTCACTATTGGAAAGTCCCGCTGAAGGCAGCGCGGTAAAACGGACAGGCACTCCACCCTGAAGGCCGCCCTCAACCCAGTCGGCAGGCAAGCGGGTGGTGTCAAAGCTGATAATGCCCTGGTCGCTGACACCGTCAAAAATCAAGACCAGGTTCTCAAACAGATCGACCTGGACCAGGGGCGGGAGTCCCGACACTTCAAAGGACAAATTGGTCTCGCGCGCGATCTTTCCCCTGGCGGTCAGGATCCGGTTGTCGGGGATCACTTTCAGCTCGACCAAATCGCCGTTTGACAGATCGGTGTTGCCGCGGGTGAAAACAAATTCGAAGCCCTGCTTGAAGCGGTCGACATCGCCTGACAATGAGACCGAGGCCTGGCCCCGCCCGTCATAACCCGAAAAAGCAAGCTCCACATCCTCTTTGACATCAATCGGCACTGCCTCCTTGAGGCCTTCGACTGTGTATTTGAAGCGGACATTCCGGAAACGGACACCTGCCTCCTTTGCCAGCTGATGATCGTAGTCAGCGCGGATGGTCACCTCGTCGCCGTTTTTCAAACCCACTGTTCTGTCGGGAGTAAAAACCAGCGAACTGAGCACGGCTTCGCGTTGAAAGAGGCGTTGAAATCCTTTTTCGTCATGCTCGTCAAGCCTGTCTGACGCCTCATCAAGCAAAGCGCGTATCACGGATTCATCCGGGCCGACAGAGATGGCAGCGAAGCCATCCGCCCCGGTTACTTGCACAAGAGCCATTTCCCTGGCGTCATAAGTCTGCGAACTGCATGAAGCGGTCAAAATCAGGCCAAGGGCCAGAATCAGGATTAAAACAAGTGTGCGTTTCAAGCGCATCCCTCCATCCCCGCCTGCCAAAGACGGGCCTCATTATTGTCGGACATTTTAATTCTTCTTTCAAGTGATCACTTCCCCGGACTTCCCTGGCAGTATCTGACCGTGATCCGACTGCCCTTCTGCTAGAATGAAAAAACAGGAGCAAGTACCGGCCCGGATGATTGCGAAGACGACAAAATGACTTCCCGACTGACAGACGACCAGCGGCTTGCCGTCGATTTTGACCGGCCGGCAAACCTGCTCATCTCCGCTGCGGCAGGATCGGGCAAGACGACCACCCTGACTGAACGGATCGTTGAGCGGATGATCCAGGGAAAGGTTGCCCCCTCCCAGCTACTTGTCATCACTTTCACCGAATTGGCCGCCAAGGACCTGAAAGTAAAAATCTCATCCCGCTTCCGAAGGCTGCGGGATCAGGCATCCAGCCGGGAAGAGAGACGGCGTTTCGATCAGTTGGCCGGCGAGTTGGATCTGGCTCAAATCTCGACTATTCACGCTTTTTGCAATCGGGTGCTTGGCGCGCACCTGTCCAGTTTCTGTGATGAAAACGGTCAGACTCTTCTTGAGCCGGGCTACGGGATACTGGAGGGAGCCCAGGAGACAAGACTGCTTGAGGAATCCGTTGATACCGTCCTGTCAGACCTGTACGCCAGGATTGACGCCTGCCATACCATGCCGGAAACC
>JAAZGN010000068.1 GCA_012511185.1 Clostridiaceae bacterium | reverse complement strand
GTTGATCATGGAAGCAACCATGTTTTTGCTGACATCAATGTGGTGGCTGCGAAAGACTTCACAAGCCAAAATCACGGCTGACATGATGGCACCGACGTAGGATTCGAGCAGGTCTGAACCGAGTCCGGCCACGTCCCCCACGTTATCCCCCACGTTGTCGGCGATGGTTGCAGGATTTCTCGGATCGTCTTCGGGGATGTCCAGCTCCGTCTTGCCGACCAGGTCGGCACCCATGTCGGCCGCCTTGGTGTAAATTCCGCCGCCGACCCGATTGAACATGGCGATGATGGAGCACCCGAGCGCATAACCGGAAAGCGTGATGGTGAAGGTAGTCGGAAGGCCCCACCAGTTGATGTGTTCGACACCGTCGATTATATCGCGCATTTGTCCGAGCGCCTGGCCGAACACAAGGTAGACAATCAGAATCCCCAGAAGAGCAAAACCACCTACACAGAGCCCCATGACGGTCCCGCCCCGGTAAGCAACTTTCAGGGTTTCACTCAGGCTTCTCGTTTCGCGCGCCTTGTTGGTCACACGGACATTGGAATAGGTGGCGATTTTCATACCGATGTAGCCCGCCAGCGCACTCATGATGGCACCGATAACAAAGGCCACCGCCATCTGCCAGGAGATCATGATGCCGAGCACCACGGTGATGATGGCCGCGATGATGGCAACGACCCGGTATTCATAATTGATGAAGGTCGAAGCCCCGATGCGGATGGCAGCGGCAATCTCCTGCATCCGCTCCGTCCCCTCGTCCATCCTCTTGACAGTATAGTAATTGATGGCCGCGTAACCGAGTGCCAGCACGGTTCCGAAAGCCATAATAATAGTTAAGATGACAAGATTCATCTACTCGCTCCTTGATTTTAGTCGGGAAATTCATGCGCACAACGGCACCTCTCCCCGCTTACACCTCTTGATACTAACAAGCACGCAGGCAATCGCAAGCCGGGCACAAACAAAACCCGACTCCTCCGGGAGGTGTCGGGTTTCGCTGCTAACAGTTCATGGAACCGTTCATTTTTGATCTACCCGGGTCAGAAATTATTTTCCGAACTGAGCGTCGTTGTTGCCGCTTCCCGAGGTCCACATTTCAAGCATGTTGATGGGGTCGTTGAAGTCAGCGATCCAGCCGTGGCGGGCAACGTCATAGTTGCCGGCTTTTCTTTCGGCCAGGGTGGTATCCCAATCCATCTGATTGGGGGTCATCTCGATGCCCAGCTCATTCAGGTCTTCCATAATCAACTGCGCGATGGCCGCGTGGCCGGCGTTGGTGTTGAAGAGGTAGTTGATGTGAATGGGGTTGGAAGCCAGGAGCTTGCCGTCGTCACCGAACTCATAGCCGGCTTCTTCCAGTACCTCCCTGGCCCTGTCGAGATCCTGCTCATAGGGGTAGTAACCCGCTGTGTCAGCGTCCGGATAGGTGTATTCAGCTGTATTCTGCTTAAACTCGTTACCTGTGCCGTCCAGCATCATGGGCGGAATGAAGGTGTTGGCCAGTGTCTGCCCCGTCTGCCCTACAGTGTCAACAATGTACTTACGGTCAATCGCGTAGGTGATGGCAAGACGCACTTTGTTGGCCTGCTCGGTCGTCAAACCGTCAAACATCTCGGTGTTGACGTAGAAGATGACGAAGTAGGTGCCCAGGTTGTAAACCACATGGAGTACAGGATCCTTGTCTTCGAGGAGCTTCTTGATCTCATCGGGCGGGACATTGTCGATGAAGTCCAGATCGCCGGCCTGATAGGCCGCGTAGATGGTCGGGTCATCATCGTTCAGCATGAAGTGCAGTTTCTGCAGCTTGACATTGTCCGCGCGGTGGAAGTTTTCGTTCTTCTCAAAGGTGATACTCGCGTTGTGAATCCATCCGGTGTTCTTGAAGGGACCGTTGGAGACGTAGTTACCGTTTTGTGTCCAGGCGGCCGGGTCCTTGATCTTGCCATCGGCATCCATATAGCCGGGGGCTCCCTCAACAGAGGCCTGGTGGACCGGGAAGTAGGTCGGGAATGCGCAAAGATCCAGGAAGTAGGCTGTAACTGCCTTCAGTTCGATGGTCAGTGTTTTGCCGTCTTCTGAAGCCTTGACGGCCAGATTCTCAACATCTTCCGTGTCATCTTCCGGCCAGCCCACGATGCAGTCAAGCATGTAGCGGTAGTCGGCACCAACCTCGGGATTGGCGGCGCGCTTCAGTGAATACTCGAAGTCATGGGCGTCAAAGTCGTCGCCATTGGACCACTTGAGGCCTTCACGCATGGTGAAGGTGTAGGTTTTTCCGTCAGCGGAGATATCAATTTTCTCAGCTGTGTCGGGAACCAGCTCCATCTTCTCATTGTAGGTCACCAGACCCGAGAAGGAGTTAACCGCCATGACCGCGCCGTCAACTGCCGAGTTAAGGGCGGGATCGATGTACTGGGGCTCACTTGAGATGCAAAGATTCAAGGTATCCCTGTCGCCATAGGTCGCCTTTTCAAAATACTTGTAGGCGTAAGGCGTCACATAGTAGCCCTTCAGATCCGACTTGGCCATGTAGTTGTCATTGTAATGGTAGATCGGCACCAGAGCGCCGGTCGCCATCAGCATGTCTTCCGCCCGGTGCATAAGCAGGACACGGGCTTCCAGGTCGTTGGTCGACTTGATTTCTTCGATGAGCCGGTCAAATTCACCCCAATCGTGGGGATCAATCACCTCTTCACCGGGTCCTTCGGTCCCGGCGGGCTCCGTTGTCACCGGTTTCGATGTGTCCTCGGGCGGCTCCGTCTTCTCGGGCTCCTTGGGCGCACAGGCGACCAGCGTGAAGATCATGACAGCCATCAAAAGAATTGTCAGTAGTTTCTTCATTCTTTCCTCCTTTATTCCTCTCCTCCAGGAGAGCTTTCTTCCGGTTTCTCACGGTCCGGCCCGGTGTCGGCTGAATCGTCAACCGCTTGCTGCAATTAACTTTTGTCCCGCAACAATTGCGTTCTCTCTCCTAACGATTCCAACATGCAACGTAATGATCGACGCCTCTATCCTCAAAGGGCGGTGTTTCCATTGCGCATTGCTCCGTCGCGTAGGGGCACCTCGTTCGAAAGGCGCAACCGCTCGGGACGTGCAGGGGGCTTGGCACATCTCCTTCAAGCACTATTCTATTACTCTTCCTTGCTGTGATGGGATCCGGGATGGGAACCGCGGAGAAGAGCGATTGGGTGTAGGGGTGGATAGGATTATTGTTGATCTCATCCGTTTTGGCCAGTTCGACCATTTTGCCGAGGTACATGACCGCGATCCGGTCGCTCATGTAGGTGACGACCAGAATATCGTGAGCGATGAACAGATAGCTTAGATCCAGTTGGTCCTGAAGATCCTTGAACATATTGAGGATCTGGGCCTGGATCGATACATCCAGGGCGGAAACCGATTCGTCGCAGACAATGAACTTGGGATTGATGGCCAAGGCACGGGCGATGCCGATCCTTTGCCGCTGTCCTCCCGAGAATTCATACGCGTAGCGCGTGGCGTGTTCCTTATTGAGGCCGACCAGGCGCATGAGCTCATGGACGCGTGCCCGCCGTTCCTCTTTCGTCTTGTAAACGCGGTGGATGGACAGGGACTCACCGATGATGTCCTCAACCGTCATCCGGGGGTTGAGCGATGAATAAGGATCCTGGAAGACCATCTGCATATTGCGGCGAAGTGAGCGGACAT